>CAIYWM010000756.1 GCA_903929895.1 uncultured Alphaproteobacteria bacterium | reverse complement strand
GCAACTCGACTTCGCCAAGCTGCCGGTCAGCCTCAACCTCATCCGGTGGGACCTCGACCAGATCCGCGGCGATCTCAAGTCGATCGGTGCCGACATGGCGCTCGCGTCGTTCTTCCTGATGGTGAAGGACGGGCTGGTCGTCGATCCGGTTCGCCACAAGTACATCATCGAACAGCTCAACGCCGCCAACTGGCCATACCGCTATCGCGACCTCGAACGGCTGGCGAAGTTTCAGAACCGGTACTTCGCGAAGTATGCCGCCACGCACGGCATCGACTTCCTCGACATCGTCGGCAACATGCCGTTCGACCCGGACCTGTTCACCGACGCCGTCCACACCAACTATGCCGGCACGCGCATCCGCGCCTGGACGGCCTTCAACCTGCTCGTGCCGATCGTCGAGAAGAAGCTCGCCGACAAGGCCTGGCCGCGCGCCTGGCCGGCCGGCGCGCCTACGGCGCTTCCCACCTTCTCGCCGCGACTGACCAAGCTCGACTGCAAGTCCTGAGCGTCAGGCCGGGTAGCGGCCGATATGCTCGAGGAGAAGCTTGTTCACCCGCGCCGGCCTCTGGTCGGCAGCATAGTGGCCGACGCCGGGCAGCACCTCGAAACGATAGGGTGCGTCGATGAACTCGCCCGTGCCTTCGGCTGCGGCGCGGCCCACCGTGTCGTCGGCGTCTCCCCAGACATAGAGCGTCGGCACCTTGATCGGGCCGAGCGGCATCCGCTCGCCGCGGGCCCGGTACCAGGCGAGCGCTGCCGCCATCGCTGGCGCGGTTCCGAGCACGGACAGATGGAGGTCGATCGCCTCGGGCGGCACGCCCTCCTTGGTGTGCCGCGAGCGCAGCCAGGCGCAGTCGTTGGCGAGCAGCTTCGGGACGGCATCGGGCTCGAGGAATGCCTGGTGATGGCCGGAGCGGCGCTTCTGCTCGCCGTCGGGCATCGCCAGCGCCCGTGCGAACGACATCGGATGGGGCCGAGACAGGATGGTGAGCGAGCGCAGCCGCTCGGGGTGCCGGAAGGCGATGGCCCAGGCGAGGCTGGCGCCCCAGTCGTGACCGACCAGATGGAAACGCTTGTCGCCGTGCCCGAGCGCCGAGACGAGATCGAGCGCGTCGCCCGCAAGTTTGTCGAAGCGATAGGAATCGAGGTTGGCGGGATCGGGACGGGCGCCCGCCGAATAGCCGCGCTGGTTGGGTGCCACCGCGAAGTAGCCTGCTTCCCCCAGCACCGGCACCTGCGCCTTCCAGAAATGTCGCGACACGCCGAACCCGTGCAGCATCAGCACCAGCGGCGCCGACTCGTCGCCGGCCACCGAGGCGTCGAACACCAGGCCGGGCGCGGCTTCTATGTTGCGGACTTCCATCTCGGTCATTCTCCCTCGCCGGTCCCGGCACGGCCCCACTTGGCTTCGAGACGACGCCAGGCGCGGGCCAGCCGCGCGGCGCGATCCTCGAACAGGTCGGGGGCGGCTTCCGTGCCCAGCACTGTTTCCTCGACCTGATGATGGGATCGCGTGCCGCCGTCGGCCAACAAGTGTTCGATGTTGACGCCGCGCTCTGCGAGATGGCGCGATACCAGCACCGTGCGATGGCAGTCGAGCGGTTCCTTTTCGGCGCACATCAGGCAGAGCGTCGTCTCCTGCGCTTCTTCGATCACGCGCTCGAGCGCGTCCTTGAACGCCGGCCGCGCGGCGAGCTGGTCGTAGCTGCCGCCAGCTTGCGGTTTGCCACCGAGAGCCGAGCCGGCGTGCACGTAGTCGATGCCGGCCTCGGCCAGCGACCGGGCGAGGTCCTTCTGGCCGAACTGCGGATGGCGGCGCGACCAGGGTGTGGAGCGCACGTCGACCAGCCGTTCGACGCCGCCCGCCTTCAGAAGCGAAACGAACCGTTCGATCGGATGGTTGGAGTGGCCGATGGTCTTGATTGGTTTCATGCGAGGTGGCGCACCTTGTCGATGAAGGCCTGGGTCGCGGCCGAGGGATCGTCGCGGCGGCAGGCGAGATTGAGTGGCACCTTGATCGCGGGCCGCCCGGTGAGGGGCCGGTAGGTTACACCCTCCAGGGGCAGCCGGCTGAGCGACGCCGGCACGATGGTGATGCCGAGACCGGCGGCCACGAGGTTGAGCGTCGACACGATGCGCGGCGCTTCCTGGCTGACATGGGGGCTGAAGCCCGCGGCGCTGCAGGCCGCGATGATGACGTCGTAGAGGCCGCGCCCGTCGGCCCGGCGATAGAGGATGAAGTCCTCGGTCGCGAGGTCCTTCAGGGCGAGCTTCGGCCGGCGGGCGAGCCGGTGGCGCGACGGCAGCGCGGCCGACATCTCCTCATGCAGCAGCTCGTACACCTGAAGCCCCTGCGGCTCGACGAGGCCGGAGCGGATGAAGGCGATGTCGAGCCGCTCGTCGCGCAGCGCGGCCAGCAGGTCGCCCGAACTGTTTTCCTCCAGCACGAAGGAGATGTCCGGCCGCTCGCGGCGGAACTCGCGGATGGCGCGCGCCACCAGCGGGTGGAAGGGCGCGGAGGTGGTGAAGCCCACGGCGATGCGGCCGGTCTCGCCGCGCGCCGTGCGCCGCGCCTTCACCGTCGCGCGTTCGACGGCGGCCAGGATCGCCTCGGCATCGGCCAGGAAGGAGCGGCCGGCATCGGTCAGGCTGACGCCGCGGGGATGGCGCAGCAGCAGGGCCGCGCCGATCTCCTGTTCGAGCGCACGGATCTGCTGGCTGAGCGGCGGCTGCTGCATGTGCAGCGTCTCGGCCGCGCGGGTCACATGACCCTCATGCGCGACGGCGACGAAGTAGCGGAGGTGTCGCAGTTCCATCGGCATATCCAGAAAGTATCGAAAGGGCACTTAGCATATATTTGAACACTGTCTAAGCCGGCCGTAGACCATGCCTCGTCCTCACCTCCGAGGAACCTTGGGATCGGCGAGGGTTGAGATGACGATATCGATGGCCCTGGGGCTGGGCGTCCTGATGGTGTTCACCGCCTTCCTGTCCGGCATCTTCGGGATGGCGGGCGGCATGGTGCTGATCGGCGTGTTGCTGTTCCTGCTGCCGCTGCCGATGGCCATGGTGCTGCATGCGGTGACGCAGATGGCATCGAACGGGTGGCGCGCGCTGCTATGGCGGCGGCACATCCAGTGGCGCATCACCGCCTTCTACGTTCTGGGCTGCTTCATCGCAGTCGGGCTATGGTCGCTGACCCTCTACGTGCCGGACAAGGCCGTCGCGCTGCTGATGCTCGGCCTCTCTCCCTTCGTGCTGCGGATCGTGCCGACGCGGTGGATGCCCGCGACGCTGGGACCGGTCCAGGCACTGGGCGGCGGCATTGCCTGCATGGCGCTGATGCTGCTGACCGGCGTCACCGGCCCGCTGGTCGACCAGCTCTTCCTGCGCTCGCCCATGAACCGGCAGCAGATCGTGGCGACCAAGGCGTCGTGCCAGGTGTTCGGCCACGGCTCGAAGCTCCTCTATTTCGGCGCCCTGATCGAGCAGGCCGGGTCGGTCGAACCCTGGGTGCTGGTCATGGCGGTGGGCGCCTCGATGCTCGGCACGTCGCTCGGCAAGCAGATCCTCGAACGCCTGTCGGATGCCCAGTTCCGCACCTGGGCGGGACGCCTCATCACCGTGCTGGGGCTCTACTATGTCGGCTATGGCTTGGTGCTGCTGACCGGGATTGCCTAAGATGGCGCGTGGACATTCCAGCAGGCTTTCGAGAACTCACTGAGGCGACCGGATTCACCGCGGCCAACGGGCCGTGGTTCGAAAAGGTCGAAGGGCACAGGGTGTGGCGGGGCTTCAGGCCCGGCCCGCAACATGCCAATGCGCTGGGCATCGTGCATGGCGGCATGCTGGCGGCCTTCATCGATGCCGCCCTCGGTTCCGTGGTCTACCGCGCCATCGACCGACGTTGCGTGACCCTGAAGTTGACGCTCGACTATCTGACGCCGGCGCGGGTCGGCGACTGGCTGGAGGCCACGGGCGAGCTGCTGGGCCACGACGAGCATGTGGCGCAGGTGAGGGGCCGTCTCTATGGTCCGCGCCACGATGTGCTGGCCGGGCTGGGCGACTTCGCGCTGCTGCGGCCGGGACGCCCCCTGAGAGTCCGGAGCTAGAGTGTCTTCCTACGAAATACCCGACGATCCGCCCGAAGGTTTCAAGCTCGTCGATTTCGCCCGCGGCCGGCCCGAGCCCACTTTCAACACGCATGTCGGCAACATGTACGCCAAGCGCGGCGAGAAGGGCACGCGCGACGAGTTCGTTCTGGCGATCCGGGTGCAACAGAACATGTGCAATCCGGCGGGCGGCCTGCACGGCGGCATGATGATGATGGTCGCCGACCTGGTCGGCACGATGGGCGGCGGCTATCTCGCCGGCCTGCGCAAGTTCCTGCCGACCGTCAGCATGACCTTCGACTTCGTGGCACCCGCGCGGGTCGGCGACTGGGTCGAGGGCCGCGCCGAGCTGATCCGCCAGACGCGCACCCTGCTCTTCACCAACATCTACCTGACGGTGGGCGACCAGAAGATCCTGCGCGCCTCCTCGATCGCCAAGATCTCGTCGGGTGACGGCACCGGCTATACGAAGACCGAGGCTAACGCCCCGGCGGGCGCGACCTGAGGGACGATTTAAGGAAGTCGACGAAGGAGGTGACGCGGGCCGAGATGCCGCGTCGCGCCGGGACCAAAGCGAGGATGTCGGCGCCCTCGAACGACCAGGGCGCCAGCACGCGTTTGAGTTCGCCGCGCTTCACGAAGGGGCCGGCATCCCACTGCGAGCGCAGCACCAGGCCGAGCCCGGCCACTGCCCAGTTGCGCACGACCTCGCCGTCGTTGCTGGTGAGCGTCGGCGTCACGCGCACGGCGCCGCTGCGGCCGCCACGGCGATGGCGCCACAGCGTCACATCCTCGTTGTTCTCGCGCACGCAGAGGCAATCGTGCTGCAGCAGGTCGCGCGGATCGGCCGGTGTGCCGCGCCGCTCGAGATAGGCCGGCGCGGCGCAGACCCAGCGGTCGTTGCGCGCCAGTACATGCGCCACCCAGGTCGAATCGCGAACCGCGCCGATATGGACCACGACATCGGCATCTGCGCTGTCGGTCCAGGGCCGCTCCGAAAGATCGAGCGTCACGCGGATCGCCTCGTGCCGTTCCGCGAACCGGGCAATGATCGGTGCGACGTGCAGCCGGCCGAAGCCGAACGGCGCGACCACCCGCAACGGCCCTGAGAGGGCGCCGCCCTCCTTGCCGAGAAGGTCGGTGAGCGCGCCCATCCGGGCCAGCATTGCCTGCGCCTCGCTCACCAGGTGCTCGCCCTCGCCCGTGAAGCGCAGGCGCCGCGAGCTGCGCACGACCAGGCTGACGCCCAGCGTCCGTTCGAGCTTCTTGAGGCGCAGCGACAGGGCCGGCGGGGTGACGTTGAGCGACCGGGCCGCGCCGCTCAGCGAGCCGGTGCGCGCCAGCGCTTCCATGAACTGCAGGTCGGCCAGGGTGATCATTCAGTTTTCTTTAACTGAACTGTTCGATCCATTTAAGCACCAACGGCCTGCGGCTTGCTACGATAGCGGCATGACGACGACCTTTCCCAAAGCCGTCCTGTTCGACCTGCTGACGGCGCTCCTCGACTCCTGGACCCTGTGGAACGACGTGGCGGGCTCGGCCGAACGCGGCCGCGCCTGGCGCGCCGAGTATCTCCGGCTGACCTATGGATGCGGCGCTTACGTGCCCTACGAGCAGCTCGTGCGCGAGGCGGCGATGGCGACCGGCTTGGCCGAAGGCGCGGCGGACGCGCTGGAGGCACGCTGGCTGGAACTGCCGCCCTGGAGCGGCGCGCAGGCGGCCCTCGACGCGCTGGCGGGCCGCACGAAACTCGGCGTGGTCACCAACTGCTCGATCCGGCTCGGCCGGCAGGCGGCGGAGCGGCTGCGGACAAGTTGGGACTGCGTCGTCACCGCCGAGGAAGCCGGTTGCTACAAGCCCGACCCGCGCCCCTACCGCCAGGCTCTCGCGGCGCTGGGTGTTGCGCCCGGCGAGGCGGCCTTCGTCGCGGGCTCCGGCTACGACCTGTTCGGCACCTCCGCCGTCGGTCTCAGGACCTACTGGCACAACCGCGTCGGCCTCGCGCGCCCCGAGGGCGCGCCGCCCGCCGCCCTCGAGCGGCCGACGCTCGACGATCTTCTCCCCTGGCTGGAAGGACGTTTGTCATGATCTTGCGCCGACTTCTGCTCACCCTCGCGCCGCTGCTGCTGGCGGCCGGCACCGCCACTGCCCAAAGCTTTCCCACCAAGCCGCTCACCCTGGTCGTGCCGTTTCCGGCCGGCGGTCCCAGCGACGCGCTGGCCCGCGCGCTGGCGCAGGGCATGGCGGCGGATCTCAAGCAGACCGTGGTGGTCGAGAATATCGGCGGCGCCAGCGGCACGATCGGGCTCGCGAAGCTGATGGCCGCCGCGCCCGACGGCTATGCGATCGGCTTCGGCACGATCGGCACGCACGTCGCCAATGCCGCGCTCTTCAAGAAGCTGCCCTACGATCCGCTGACGGGCTTCGAGCCGATCGGCCTTGCCGGCACGGCGCCGCTGCTGCTGGTTGCCAAGGCGGGCCTGCCGGTCGCCAACCTCAAGGAATTCATCGCCTATGCCGAGCAGCACAAGGCCGGCATGACCTATGGCAGCGCCGGGGTCGGCTCGATCTCCCACTACGCCTGCGTCGTGCTGCTGTCGGCGCTCAAGCTCAACATCACCCACGTGCCCTATCGCGGCGTGGCGCCGGCGATGAACGACCTGATGGGCGGCCATATCGATTTCATGTGCGACCAGACGACGACGGCGCTGCCGCAGATCGCGGGCGGCAAGATCAAGGCGCTGGCGGTGCTGAGCGACCAGGCGCTGCCGCAGCTTCCGGGCGTCGCCACGGCGGCGAGCCAGGGCTACGACGTCAACCTCCGCTCGTGGAACGCGCTGTTTGCGCCGAAGGGGACGCCGCAGCCCGTCATGGCCCGCCTGAACCAGGCCCTGCGGGCGGCGGTGGCCGATCCGGCGCTGGTGAAGCAGATGACCGCCGTCGGCGTCGATCTGCCGTCGCCCGAGGCGCTGCAGCCGGCTACCGTGACGGCGCTGATCGCGCGCGGGCTGGAGAAGGACGTGCCGGCGCTCAAGGCGCGCGGCGAGTATCTCGACTGAAGGGTGAACACTTGAAGCTGATGGACATCGAGACCCCG
>CAIYWM010000755.1 GCA_903929895.1 uncultured Alphaproteobacteria bacterium | reverse complement strand
CTGCGCCTTCGAGGCCTGCGCCTGCAGGAGGAAGGAGGAGAAGTCATTGGTGTTGATCGGGTGCTTGACGCCGCCGACCACGGTGCCGCCAGCCGCCTTCACCACGGCGGAGACGTCGCGCTCCAGCGCATAGCCGAAGGCGTAGTCGGCGGTGAGGAAGAACCAGGTCTTGCCGCCGGCCTTCACGACCGCCGAGCCGGTGCCGTTGGCGAGGGCGGCAGTGTCGTAGACCCAGTGGATAAGGTAGGGATTGCAGAGCTTGCCGGTGAGATCCGACGAGGCGGGGTCGGGGGCGATGAAGATCCTTTTCTTGTCGCCGGCCACGCGGGCGGCGGCGATCGACGAGGAGGAGGCGCCGGCGCCCATCACCATGTCGACCTTCTCGGCGTCGTACCAGCGGCCGACCGTAGTCGCCGCGACATCCGCCTTGTTCTGGATGTCGCCGGAGACGAACTCGATCTTCTGGCCGAGCACGGAGCCGCCGAAATCCTCGATCGCCATCTGGACGGCGAGCACCGCGCCGGGGCCGTTGATGTCGGCGTAGAGGCTCGACAGGTCGGTGGCGACGCCGATCTTCAGGGTGTTGTCGGAAAGCTGGGCGGCTGCGGGCAAGGCCCAGGCCGCAAGGCAGAATGCGACCGTGCTGAACAGGTTAAGTCTCATCGTTTCTCTCCCTAGGCTTTGTTATTGAGCGGAGCCTATCAAGGCTCCGGCAATCTGCAAGGCGGAGGACACATCCGATGATCGAGAAAATTCTGGACATCCCGACCCGGGACGGGGCGATGGAAACCTTCATCTGCCATCCGGAGAGGGGCGGGCCCTACCCGCCGGTCCTGTTCCTGATGGACGCGCCGGGTATCCGCGAGGAGCTGTATGACATGGCGCGCCGACTGGCGACGGTCGGCTACTACGTGATGCAGCCCAATCTCTATTACCGGGCCGGCACCGATACGAAGTACGGGCCGGACGTGCTGAAGCACGGCAGCGACGAGCATACGCGCATGCGGTCGGTTCGCACCAAGATGACCATCCCGCCGGTCATGGACGACGTGGCGGCGATGATCGCTTTTGCGGACGCCCAGAAGGAGTCGAAGAAGGGCCCGGTCGGCACCCACGGCTATTGCATGAGCGGCCCCTATTCGCTGGCGGCGGCCGCGCGTTTCCCCGACCGGATTGCCGCGGCGGCGTCCTTCTACGGCACCTGGCTGGTGAGCGACGCGGTCGAGAGCCCGCATCTGACTCTCGGCAAGGCGAAGGGCGAACTCTACATTTCCTGCGCCGAGCATGACGAGCTGGCGCCGCCCGAGATGGTCAAGGAACTGAAGGCCCTGTTCGACAAGTCCGGCGCGAAGGGCGAACTCGAGATCCAGCCGACCGTGCATCACGGCTTCGCCTTCCCGCAGCGCTGGTGCTACGACAAGCCGGCGGCCGAGCGGCACTGGGAGCGCCTGATCGCGCTCTACCGCCGGAACCTCGGTTGACAAGAAAAGCGGGGCTCACGATGGATGGACAGAACCTGACCCAGATCGAGATCGATCGGCGCGTCTTCGATCTCTACGACGAGTACTGTCATGGCGGCATGGACCGCCGGACCTTCCTGTCGCGAGCCGCCGCGGTAACGGTCGGCGGGCTCGCCATGGCGCAGGCCCTGCTGCCGCGCTACGTCCAGGCCCAGACGATCTCGTTCACCGACGATCGCATCAAGGCGACGTACGTGACCTATCCGTCGCCGGGTGGCACGTCGGGAACGATGCGCGGCTATCTGGTCCAGCCGAAAGGCAACGGTCCGTTCCCGGTGGTCCTGGTCATTCACGAAAATCGCGGCCTCAATCCCTACATCGAGGACGTGGCGCGGCGCGCGGCGACCGAGGGTTTCCTCGCGCTGGCGCCGGACGGGCTCTTTCCCGTCGGCGGCTATCCCGGCAACGATGATGATGGACGCGCGCTGCAGGCCAAGCTCGACCAGGGCAAGCTGCGGACCGACATGGTGAACAGCGCACGCTTCCTGAAGACCCATGCACTATCGACCGGGAAGCTCGGCGTCACGGGCTTTTGCTGGGGCGGCGGGGCGACCAATTTCCTGGCCGCGACGCTGGGCGCCGACATGAATGCCGGGGTGCCGTTCTATGGCCCGGCCGCAGAAACAGCGTCGGTGCCGAACATCAAGGCGCCGCTGCTGGTGCAGTACGCTGAGAGCGACG
>CAIYWM010000754.1 GCA_903929895.1 uncultured Alphaproteobacteria bacterium | reverse complement strand
GCCCGCCGCTCGCGCTCTACGGAACGTTGTGGATCCTGCTGATCGCCTTCGTGACGATCGAGTTGCCGGCGGCCTACCAGCAGCTGGGCTCGGCCTTCCATGCCGTGCACCCTGAGCTGGAGGAAGCGGGCCGCATGCTCGGGGCGACCCGGCTCAGGACATTGGCCGACATCACGGCGCCGCTTCTGCGGTCGGCCGTGATCGCGACTTGGTGCTTCATCTTCGTTGCCACGATCCGTGAACTCTCCGCCGCCGTGATCCTGTTCACGTCGGAGACGAAGGTGCTGTCGGTGCTGATCTTCGACCTGAAGGAAAGCGGCGACGTCGGGGCCATTGCGGTGCTCAGCCTCACCATGGTGGCGATAACCACCGTCGTGATCGCCGCGGCCAATCGGCTTCATGCACGGCCTCAGATTCGACCGGCCTGACGGCGGGTTGCGAAGCCAGCGACGAGAAGGGGTAGTCGGAATCTGCTCTGCGGCTGGCAGGTCCGGCCCGTCCAATCCTCAGTCGAGTATGGCCACCTCGTCGACCGTTATCGGCTTGGCGAGCAGTCCCAGAGTTTCCAGCGTGTTGATCGTCGCTTCCCAGCCGGCGCGGGTCTGCTGGCCGGTCGGCGGTCCCGCGAGCTGCTGGGAGACCGTGGCCGTGCTGCGGTCGACGTAACGCGGCGCCAGCCGTGGAAAGATTCGGGAGAAGTTCGACGCCGCGTCGGCCGGTCGCTCCCGCACCATGTTGTAGCCTTCCTGCACGGCCTCCTGGACATTCCTTGCGATCTCGCGCCTGGCCGGATCGGCCCAGGCGGCATCGTTGACGATGAGGTTGAGGCTGTAGGCCTTCACGCCGAAGTCGCTCAGGCGGATCATGGTGATGCGGCGTCCCTCGGCGATCAGCATGGACGGCGCCATCTCGTCATAGTCGATCAGCGCATCGACCTTCTTCTCGACCAGGTCGTAGGCACTCCAGCCGACCGTGATCTCCTTGATCCTGCTGCGGTCGAGCCTGTTGGCGGCGACCAGGGCGCGGAATTCCTCGTTGGTGATGCTGCCCGGCACGAGTCCCAGCGTCTTGCCGTAGAGATCGCGCGGGTGGGCAATGCGGTCCTCGCCGCGGCTATAGATCACGGTGGGAGTCTTCGCATAGTAGACGGCGAGGCTCTTGATCGGCTGTCCCCTGGAGCGGCCGATGGCGGTGGCGACGCCGCTCGACGAGCCGATCCAGTAGGGCTTGCCCGAGCCGATCATCTCCGCCGATGAGATCGCGCCCTGGGTCTCTGCGAAGGTGACCTCGAGTCCTCGGCGCTCGAAGGCGCCCATCTCTCGGGCAAGGTAGAAGCCGGAAAAGGTCGGCAGTGCCTTCCAGTCGAGCAGGATCTCGACCTTCTGGGGCACGTCAGGGGCGGATTGCGCGATCGCCGGCGCCGGAAACAGCGAGGCGAGGGCGGAGGCGAGCACCATTCGGCGGGAAGGGATCATCAAGGGTCCTGGATCAGCCTGCGGCCGGAAAGTAGCGGCGGAACATGTCATAAACACGTTCGGATAGGGGAGCGATTTTCACCCGGCAGCGTTTCCCATCAATGGCCAGACTCACGTCCTCCGGCCGTGTCAGGCGGGTTCTGACCGGCACTGTCGAAGGGTTCATCGACGGCGATGCCTTCAGCCGGGGCGCTCATCGTCCTCCTCCTCTTGATCTTCTACTCTAGCCAGATATTCCTGCTGGGCGCAGAATTTGCGCGGGCGTGGACGCATGTGTCTGGCTCGCGCTGCGACGATCCCGTCCTCGTGACATGCGGGAAGCCACGGCAGGCCGGCCAGAGTGGAAACACGCGTTGCGGTTGCTCGCCCGGCACAGGGCGAGCGTGACGTGCCGCTCGTGTCGTTGCTTGCGGCGTGCCGGACTTGAAGCCATATCTTCGGGCCATGAAATCGCTCCTGTCGGCACTGCTCGTGCTCCTCGTCGCGGCCCTGGCGACACCTGCGACGGCGCAATCCTACGAAGACCAGATGCGCCAGGCGGCGGGCGCCTACGAGCGCAAGGATATGGCGACGGCCGTCCGCATCTGGAAAGTATGGGCTGCCAAGGGCGAGGCCGAGGCGCAGACCCTGCTCGGCGCCATGTACTGGAGCGGAGAAGGCGTGCCGCGCAACCTGAACGAAGCGGCAAGGCTCTACCTTGCCGCTGCCAAACAGGGATACGCGCGCGCGCAGAACAATATCGGCTTCATGCTGGGCTTCGGCGAGGGCATCCCGCCACGCGACGACATCGAGGCCTACAAGTGGATCAGGCTTTCCATCGACCGGTACACGGCGAAGAACCAGGACAGGCTCGACCAGGCCCGCAAGGACCTGGCGACCCTGGCCGCTCGCATGAACCCTGCGCAAATCGCCGAGGCGGAAAGGCGCGTTCGGGCATGGAAACCCGTGCCGAAGGTGCGGTAAGGTCCGCGACCACGCGGCGGTCACGAGCGATGCCCCGACGTCGGCCCTATAAGAAGGACTGAATGAACCGACCCTCGGTCGCCGCGGCTTTTGCCGCCTCATTGCTTTTCGCCGGGATGCCCCAGGGCATCGCGCGCGATCTGCCGTGGGTCGAGCAGGCGCATACGAAGGATGCGGGCCGCATGGCCGAGCTTCGGCTGCTGGGGCTGGAATTGCCGCCCCTCCACGACCAGCCCTCGGCCACTGCCGGTCTAGGCGACCATCTTCATTTCATGGAACTGGCGTCGGTCGACAGGCTCCTCGAGCGGAGCGTGGCCATCGAGATCACGCCTCCCCAGCCGCTCATCGCGATCGCAGACAACGTGCCGCCGCCGGTCGCGAGCGGGCCGGTCCCTGAAGCCCTGTTGGCCAATGGCCGGATCGTCGAAGACGGGATGCTTGGCGACGGTCTGGACGACGAACGGCTGAAGGCCTACCTGCCGTACGAACGCCAACTGGGCGTCGCGGGCGTAATTGTGGGCGGTTCGTTCGAAGCCTCTGCGGTGGCCGCGGGCGCTCCCGCGCCGGCCATGCTCGAAGCCGTGCAGGCCATGGCCATGTCGGTCGACCTCAAGAAGGAGATGCGCGACGGGGACAGATTCTATGTCCGCTACCAGCAGACCTTTACTCAGGCGGGTGCGCCGCTCGACGTCGGCCGCGTGCTGTGGATGGAGCTGCGGACGCCCAAGGGCGTGATGGCGATCCATCGCTTTCGCACGCGCGACAATACCGAGCGCTTCTGGATGGCGAGCGGGCAGGCCGCGGTGCCGCCGTCGTTCCGGCTGCCGCTCGATACCGTTTCGATCTCGTCGGGCTTCGGCCTGCGTGCCGATCCGTTCGACAAGCCCCCGCCACCCTATGGCGGCAAGCCGCAGGGCGCTGGCGGTCCGAATCGTCCGCCAGGCCTGCCGCCCGGCCTGCCGACGGGAGGTGCCACCGACATGCCCCGCTCGGGTGTCGGCGCAGGCTTTGCCGCTTCGCCGGGTGCTTCCGGCTACGGCAGCTCTTCCTATGGCGGCTTCCGGGCGCCACCGGCCTATGCGCTGTCGGCACGGCCCTCGTCGTCGCGATCGCTGTTCATGCATGAAGGGGTCGACCTCGTGGCGCCGGCCGGCACGCCGGTCGTCGCGGCGGCCGACGGCCTCGTGGTGGGAGCCGCGCCGAACGGTCGCTACGGCAACTGGATCCGCATCGAGCATGGCGGCAAGCTGGCATCGGTCTACGGCCACCTCTCCGCCTTCGCGGCCGGCCTCCAGCCCGGCACGATGGTGTCGCGCGGCGACGTGATCGGTTACGTCGGCAGCACCGGCCGCTCGACCGGCGCGCATCTTCATTTCGAGCTTCAGGTCGACGGCAAGCCGGTGAACCCGATCACCCATCCCGAGCTGAAGCGCGCCCAGCTGCGTGGTCCCGACTTCGAGCGATTCCGCAAGCAGGTGGCCGCCAGCCTCGTCGAACGGGAACTCGAGGCCAGGCCGGCGGCCGTTTCAGTCGGCGACTGATCTGCCGGCCGTCTCTCGGGCTTTCAGCGCGAACGCCTCTTCCGGCGACAGGACCAGCCGGTGCCGACCGACGAGCGCGAACCAGGCGATCCCCACGGCGAACCACGCGCCGACGCCGAGCACCCCGGATACGAACACCGGATCGAGCAGCTGATAGACCAGCGTGACGGCGGCGATCACGATGGTGACCGCCGCGCCCGCCATGCCCAGCGGGGAACGATAGGGCCGCGCAAGGGCCGGCAGCCGCGCGCGCAACACGAGGAAGCTCACCGCCTGCAGCAGATAGGAGAGCATGGCGCCGGCGACCGCCATGTTGAGCAGCATGCCCTGGATCACCACGGCGCCCCGCTCGGCGCCCATGCCGAACCACAGCGCAAACATGATCGCGAGGGCCACGGCCGCCCCCGCCAACAGCGCCACATGGGGTGTCTTGTGGCGCGGATGGGTGATTGACAGGAAGCGCGGGAAATAGCCCGCGCGCGACAGGGAGTAGATCTGCCGGCCCTTGGCAAAGAGGATGGTGTGGAAGCTCGCGACCAGGCCGATGCAGGCGACCAGCGCCAGTACCTTCGCCAACCCGCCGCCGAAGGTGGCGCGGAAGCCGTCGAGCAGCGGTTCCCCCGAACTGGCGAGTTGGAAGCTGCCCGGGGCCACCGACGGGTTGAGCCAGACGATGAGCCCCGCCGACGCGAAGAGCGTCAGCAATCCGGCCACGATGCCGCGCGGAATGTCGCGCGACGGCTCCATCGCTTCCTCGGCCGCGAGTGGAAGCTGCTCGATGGCGAGGAAAAGCCAGACGGCGAAGGGAAGCGCCGCCAGCGCGCCGTGCAGCCCGAACGGCAGCAGCGGGCCGCCCCCTTGCGCCAGTTCGACCGGCTTGCCGTCGGGCCCCGCGCCGATGTTGAGCGCGTATCGGCCGAACTCTGCGACGGGGAGAGCCGAGACCCAGAACACGGCGAGGCACGCAAGCGAGGCCAACGTCACGATGACGGTGACCTTGAAGGAGAGTTCGACGCCCCGGACGTTCAGCGCCACGAACACCGCATACCCGGCCACCCAGTAGGCCGGCAGCCAGGCGGGCGGCGTCCCGAACACGGCGGCGAGATAGGTCGCCAGGAAGGACACGATGACAGCCGGCGTCAGCACATACTCGACGTTCTCGCAGAGCCCGGTGACGAAGCCGCCCCACGGTCCCATCGAGGCGCGGGCGAAGGAATAGGCACCGCCGGTGTGGGGCAGGGCAGACGCCATCTCGGCGATGCAGAAGACCAGGCCGAGATACATGACGGCGATAAGGCAGGCGGCCAGTGCGTAGCCACCCCAGCCGCCGGCCAGCAGCCCGAGGTTCCAGCCGGAATAGTGACCGGAGATGACCGCCCCGACCCCCAGCGCCCAGAGCGAGAAGACGCCGGCATAGCGGCGCAGGCCACGGCGCGCGAAATAGTCTGGCGCGACAGTCTGGTACGGCGCTCGCGGTAGGCTCATCGCCGCGATGTTAATGGCAAAGGACGGGCGGGCGCGAGGTCGAAGAGTCCGAAGCTACCAGGTCATGCGGAAGCCGGCGGTGAGGGCGTGGCTGGAATCCTGGCTGGAGATGTCGCCTTCGTAGCGGAAGTAGACCGAGGTCGCGTCGGCGATGGCGGTGGTGGCGGAGAGACCGAGCACGACACTGTCGCGCTGCGGCGCGGCGCCGTAGGTCGTGAAGGGCAGCGCGGGCGCGCCGACGAACGAGGCGGTGACGGGCCGGCCGGTATCGGCATATTCGTGGCCCCAGCCGAGCTTGACCTGCATGGCGAGCTTCTCGCGCCAGCCGAGGTCCATTGCTCCGCCGAGCTGGGCGCCCAGCACGCCGCGCAGCGAGTTGGTGGTTTGGGAGGCGACCGACAGGTCGAGCGAACCCGCGCCCGATTCGGTGAAGGCATTCTGCGTCGCCGTCGCGGCCTGCAGGCGTGCGAACGGCGTGACGTAGGCATCCGCCCGTCCGCCGATCTCGAACCGGTAACCCGCCTCGACCTGGCCGAAAAACAGGTTGGCGCCGGTGCGGCCGTTGGCGGTGCGCGACAGGCCGGGGATCGTGATCTGCCGCTGCATCTGGTTGTCGGAATAGGCGTAGGCCGCCAGACCGTCGACATAGACCGCGTTCTTCACGTAGCTGGCGTAGAGGCCGGCCTGGAAAGTGTCGGAGATGCCGCGTCCGGAGAAGCCGCCAACCCATTGCGTGCCGCTGGTGAAGCCGGCGGTGACGCCGACCAGGAGCTCGTCCGTCACGCGCCGGTCGATGCCGGCGGCGAAGCCGCCGAGACTGTAGGTGAGCGTGCCGGCATTGGCGGTCCCGCCGACGACGCCAAAGCCGCCGAGCGCGCCACCCCAGGCGCCCCACTGGCCGGAAGCGGTCGTATCGCAGGCGACGTCGCAGGCCTCGGCCAGGGCCACGCGCTTGCCGCCGCCCGACGTGCCGCCGACCGTGTTGGCGAAGTTGGTCATGAAGACCTGGGTCGTCGCGATGCCGGCCGAGGAGAAGCCGGAATAGTTCTGGCCGCTGATCGCGTTCATGGCCGCGACGCCCTGCTGGGCGTTCATCGTCGAGAAAGCGCCCAGCACCGTCGCGAAGTCGCCGGTCGCACCGAGGGCGGCGGCGTCGAGCACGGCGCCGACGGTGGCCTGGTTTTGCGTCTGCGCCTGACGCCCGAAGCCGCCGATCTGGAGCGAGAGATAGACGTTGTTGGCGTCGTAGCTGAGACTCGGCAGCAGGAACGGCAGGCTGGCCGCAGCCAGGGACGTTGCCGACGAGTAGGTTCCCGTGACGCCGCCCGTGGTGCTGAGGATTGTGTACGTCGTGCGCGGTGCATAGGGGCGGTTGGGATCAGGAGCCACGAAGACATTGGTGCCCGCGGCGATGGCGGCGGTTCCCGGCGCACCACTCACGGCGATCGCGTCGGACAGGCCGAACGCGTTGGCCTCCACCCGATATCCACTGCCCGCGGCTTGGGTGTAAGTGCCAACCACGTTAAGTGTGCCAATCGAGTTGCCGGGCGAGACAAGGCCGGTATTGGTGAGACTGCCGCTGATGGTGCCGCTGCCGGACAGGGCGCCGCTGTTGGTTACGGCGCCGATGATCGTACCGTTGTTGACCGTGGTGCCGGTGTTGGTGAGACCGCTGACGAAAGCGCCGCTGTTGAGGAATAGCCCCTGGTTGAGAAGCGGCCCGGCGCCTGGCTGTGAAGTGAAGGTGCCGGCGTTGGCCAGCATGGCATTGGCGGCGACCGAGTAGCCCCCGGTCGTGGTGAAGGCCGCGCCAGACCGGATGCCCAGGCTGCCAACCATCGTGCCCGTGAGATTCAGGATGCCGCCGTTCACGAACGTGCCGCCGGTGTAGGTGGCGGCGCCGGCAAGGGTCTGCGTGCCGCCCGCGATGGTCAGGCTGCCGCCCGTGCCGGGATAGGAGCCGCCGTCGCTCAGCTTGCCCGAGTAGGTGCCATTGGCATTGGCGATCGTGAGCGCGTTACGGCCGAGCTTCACGTGACCCGTGTTGGCGCCCGTCAGGGACGAGATGGTGACCGGCGCCCAGGCTCGGGAGATGTCCAAGACGCCGTCGTTGGTCACGCCGCTCGAGGTCTGGATGCTGCCAGGGCCGGAGACCAGCAGAGATCCGCCGGCATTGATCGTCGTCGCGCCGGTGTAGGTGTTCGTGGCACTGGTTTGGACCAGTCCCCCGTTCTGGATGACCACGCCGCCGGGACCCGAAATCACGCCCGCCAGGCCCAGCGGCACGTTAGCGTCCGAGACGATCAGCGGACCGTTGGCCGTCGTCACCAGAGGCGCATCGGTCACGAAGAATGGCGTGTATCCGATCGCCTTGCCTGAAAGGTCGAACAACACCGAATTCTGCATGAAGAACGGCAGGCCGATCGTATTATGCGTCTTCTCGATATAGTCGGCGGAATACGAACCATTTGGTGGATTCATGTCCATCACCACCGTCTGCAGACCCGGAATGCTGCTGCCGTCCGGCTGCTGGGCGGTGATCGTGACGCCTGTCGGCGGCGAGCCGGCACCGCTCAGGCTGTGGTTCAAAGAGACATTCGGGGTACCTGTGTCGAACAGCCCGGGGGCGACCTGCGACTGCGTTCCGCCGGGTCCCGTCACCGAAACCAGGAGATTGACGCCGGTTTCTATGGAAGCGTTGTTTCCCTGCGTCGTGCCGTAGGGGTTTGGAAACGGCGCGCTCTCTTTGGTCCAGGAGATCAGCCCTGGATTGTTCTTCTTGTCGCTCGGTGGGCCGACCGGCGCGAACTGACCAAGTATCTGGGGCGTGAGGCCCACGGTCACGCACGGATTGCAGTTCGTGACCTCGACGCCAGCATTGCCTCCGATCGTCACCAGCGTATTGCCCGTGGGCGGATTCCCATTGCTCGTATTGCCCGGGTTCGACTGGCCGTTCGCTGCCACCACGTACCCTTGGGCGACGACGTTGGGATTGTTGACAGTGATCTGTCCCAGCACGGTGCCGACCGTGATCGGGGGACCGACGAAAGAGGTACAGGCCGTTGGAAGCGTGACGGCGGTTGAGCAGCCGCCGACAGAGTAGGTGAAATTGCCGGCGCCGAAGATCCCGTAGAAGCTAGGGGCTTCAGGTGCCACCGGATTGGGATTGCCCGGACATGAATAACTCAGCGTGCCGCAGAAATAGTTCGGGTAGTTCAGGACCGGACCTCCATTGCTGTTGTCGGAGGTCACCGCGGTCATCACGAAGCCGCCACCTGCTGGGGTATCCAGGGTCGTCGTTCCGCCGGCAGGGTTCTGGAAGCTGAGGGAGGGGATCTGGAGAATGTTACCCAGATAGCCGCGGCAGGTGCCGGGTGCGCTGGTGGAGCCGTAGCAGAACTGGACGTTGTTGCCGTTGGCGTACGGCGAGAGCGGAGCGGAGGTGGTGTAACTCGAATATCCCCCCCAAGTGGTCGGGTTGAACGCGGCATTAAACCCGGGCGACCCCGTATCGAAAAGGTAAGGCTGTAACGGACCGCCGTTGATGCCAACCTGGATGGCAAGCCGGTACGCATTGTCGCCGAGAGAGGTGTACGAAAGGGGAATATTCAGCGATTGGGTCGGCATGTATTGGCCGAAGGCCGCGCCATTCGCGCACAACGCCAGAGCGAGGCCGATCAGGCCACGAGAGATGGTCTTTAGTATGAACATCCGCCTCCCCAATGCAGAAACGCTACGGGAAGAACCTGACGCACGACAAGAAGTTTACTCACCATAATGGGTCACCGCGTTGCTCAACTCGCCGATTTGGTAAGGTGTCGAAGGGATGCCAGCACGCGGTTGAAGGGAGGCCGGCATTGATCCGGACAGGCAGTGCGATGGATCTGGCGACACATCCCGAGGTCTATACGATCGGCCGGATATCGGCCGAGTTCTTCCTGCGCGGCTTCGAGGTGATCGGTCAGGCGCACGATGACGTCCTGGGCGGGATGATCATCATGACAATGCTGGGAGACGCGCTCGCCAGCCGCCGAAGGAACGAGCCAATGGGTATCCGCGAACTGGCGCGCCGGCTGGACACGCCGTTCGAGACCGTGCGTCGGCAGGTTCACAAGCTCGTTCGGAGCGGGGCCTGCCATCTGGAGGATGGCGAAGTTCGCCTGGCTCCCACGATGCGACGGAGCCCGCGTACCAACGCGATGCTGCGCAAGATATATCTTGAAGCCGTAAGGATGCTCGATACGCTGAGACGGATCAAGATCGGGCATTTCAAACCGGCCACATTCTCCGATGTGCCGCGCACCCTCAGCAAGGAGCAGGTTGTCGTCGCCGTGGCTTCGATTCGGGTGCTGCTTACCGCCATGAAGGTCCTGCGCGACTTTTTCGATGGCGACCTCATGACCGGATTGGTGTTCACCGCGATCCGAGCCGCCAACGTCAAGCACATCACGAACACCGCGCCGGGCGCCAACCGAGACATACTGCCCGACTCTGATCGGCGGCCGGTCAGCATGATGGCGATCTCGAACTCGATGAAGCTCCCTTACGAGACGGTCCGGCGGCACACTGGCAAGTTGATGAGGCAGGGCAAATGCGTGCGTGTCGGCCGCAATGGCATGGTGGTCCCGGCGGCGGCTTTCCGCAGGATGACACTGGAATCCGGCACGGTCGTTCAACTCGTCCTGGGTTTCATGGACGATTTGCGAGTGTCCGGGATCAAAGTCTGACGGGGCCCCATTGGCCGGGCGACAGCCGATGCCGTCGCCCGGCGGCGGGCCTCGTGACGACGCTCAATCCCAGGCGGCGTCGACGATCTGTCCGGCTTCGGAGAGGACCAGTGTCAGACGGTTGGGTTCGTACTCGTAGCTCGGGATGCCGTCGGCCGGGCGGATGATGCGCAGCGGATAGGGCAGGTCTTCTTCCTTCACGACATTGGCGGCGGCCTGGCCGGCGGGGGCGGCGGCGCCCTTGGCCTGGAAG
>CAIYWM010000753.1 GCA_903929895.1 uncultured Alphaproteobacteria bacterium | reverse complement strand
TTGCAAGCCTTGGCGACGTCGCCGGGGCGGAACGAGCACACGCTTCGCCGCAGAGTAAAGGTCCCTAGCTATGCTCGGGATGACAGTGTTGTTGGAGCGCACGTTGTGCGCCAAAGAAAAATTGTCATCCCGAGCGTAGCGAGGGACCTTTGCGCTACAGCGCCCCCACCGACTTCAGATAGAGGTCGCTGGCTTCTTTTGTCACCTTGCCGGCCTTGCCGTCGCCGATCAGGCGGCCGTCGATCTTCGTGGCAGGCGTGACACCGCCGAGCGTTCCCGTCACGAAGGCCTCGTCGGCCGAGTAGACCTGCGCCAGGGTGAAGTCGCATTCCTTCGCGACGTTGCCGGCGGCGCGCCAGGCGTCGATCACGTTCTGCTGGGTGATGCCCTTGAAGCTGTAGAGGCTGGTCGAGGTCCAGAGTTCGCGGCCGCGCACGATGAAGAAGTTGGTCGAATTGCACGAGGCCACGAAGCCGCGCGGGTCGAGCATCAGCGCTTCGTCGGCGCCGGCCTTGATGGCCTGGATGAGCGCCTGGATCAGGTTCAGACGGGAATGCGAGTTGAGGCGCAGGTCGAACTGGTCGGGGTTGGTCGTGCGGAAGGTCGAGGTGAAGAGCGAATAGCCCTTGGCCTTGGCCTCGGGGATCGGCGTCTTGTATTCGGCGACGCAGACGATCGTGGCCTTGCCGATCACGAAGCGCGGATCCTGGTTGGGAGTCTTCTTCAGGCCGCGCGTGATCATGAGGCGGATGTGCGCGCCGTCGGTCATGCCGTTCTTCGCCAGCGTATCGGTCACGACCTTTGTCACGCCGGCACGGTCGAGCCCGATGTCGAGATCGATCGAGCGCGCGCCCTCGAACAGGCGGTCGAGATGGGCGTCGAGGCTGATCAGCCGACCCTTCACGAGACGAAGCCCTTCCCACACGCCGTCGCCCAGCACGAAGCCGGAATCGAACACCGAGACGCTGGCCTCGTTGCGCGGCGCGAACACACCGTTCACGTAGACCATCACCTGATCGTTGCGCGCGTCGGCCAGATAGGCCTGGGCGCTCGCCTGTTCCGTCGTCATGGCAGTTTCCCTAAAAGCTGAATTGCTTGTGGCTGGCGAGGAAGGCACGCGTGCGCTCCTTCTTCGGGTTCTTGAGGACCTCGTCCGGCGTGCCCTGTTCGTGGATGGCACCGTCGGCCAGAAAAATGATTCGCGTCGCGACGTGGTAGGCGAAGCCCAGCTCGTGGGTTACGAGCATCATGGTGCGGCCTTCCTCGGCAAGCGCGAGAATCACGGCCAGCACCTCGCCGACCAGTTCGGGATCGAGCGCCGAGGTCGGCTCGTCGAACAGCAGCATCTCGGGGTCCATGGCGAGCGCCCGCGCGATGGCGACGCGCTGCTTCTGGCCGCCCGAGAGATGGGCCGGATAGGTGTCCGCCTTTTCCGCGAGACCCACGCGCGCCAGCTCCTTGGCAGCCCGCGCTTCGGCCTCGGGCTTGGCCATGCCACGCACCGTGCGCAGCCCTTCCATCACGTTGCCGATCGCCGTCATGTGCGGGAACAGATTGAACTGCTGGAACACCATGCCGACCCGCTGGCGCACCTGGATCAGCTCGCTCTCGCGATAGATCCGCTCTGCCGTCCGGCCCTCGCGCCCCAGCACCTGGCCGTCGAGCGCGATCGTGCCGCCGCCCGGACGCTCCATGAAGTTGAGGCAGCGCAGCAGCGTGCTCTTGCCCGAGCCCGAGGCGCCCAGGATGGCGATGCGCTCGCCGCGCGCCACTTCGAGGTCGATGCCGCGCAACACGTCGGTGGCGCCGAAGCGCTTGGTGAGGCCGATGACTTTCAGGATCGTCATTCGTCCCGCCTCAGCCGTCGTTCGAGGAAATAGCTGAACTGGACCAGCGGCCACAGGAACACGAAGAAGATCACCGCCACCGCGGTATAGGCCTCGATCGGATTGTAGTTGAGCGAGGCGATCAGCTTGCCCTGCTGCAGCAGCTCGACATAGGCCACGGCCGAGGCCAGCGTCGACATCTTGAAGATTTCTATGGCGCGGTTGGTCAGCGCCGGCAGCATGCGCTTCAGCGCCTGCGGCAGGATGATGCGCCGCATCGCCTGGCCCCAGCGCATGCCGAGCGCCCGCGCCCCGTCCCACTGGCCGGTCTCGATCGACTGGATGCCGCCACGGTAGATCTCGGCGGAGAATGCCGCCGAGTTGAGCGAGATGCCCAGCGAGGCGGCGGCGAGCGGGCTGATCTGGAAGGGCAACAGGATCGGCAGCGCGAAGTAGAACCACAGGATCTGCACGAGCACCGGCGTGTTGCGGAAGAACTCGACGAAGACCGTGGCCGGTATGTGGAGCCAGCGGTTGCGCGAATAGCGCCCGAGGCCGACCAGGAGTCCGAGGCTCAGTCCCAGCACCAGGCAGATCGCGAAGATGCGCAGCGTACCGGCGGCGCCGACCAGCAGCGCATCGGTGTTGTCGAAGACCGAGGCGAAGTCCCAGCGCATCAGTGCACGGTCGATTCACCGCTGCGCGCCAGCCGCAGCTCGACCAGGCGCGCGATCTGGCTCGCGAGGAAGATCACGACGAAGTAGATCAGCGCCACGACCGTGTAGGTTTCGAGCGGCCTGAACGTCTTCTGCGAGACCTCGTTGGCCGCGAACAGCAGGTCGGCATAGGAGATGGTGGCAATCAGGGTCGTCGTCTTCATGAGTTCGATGGCGCGCTCCATGAAGGCCGGGATCATGCGCTTCACCGCCTGCGGCAGGATGATGCGACGCAGCGCCTGGTCATGGCGCATGCCGATCGCACGCGCACCGTCCCACTGGCCGCGCTCGATCGACTGGATACCGGCGCGGAACACCTCGGCGAAGAACGAGGCCGACTGGATCGAGAAGGTGACGGCGCCGGCCACGAACGGCGTCATCTCGATGCCCACCAGGATCGGCAAGGCGAAGAAGAACCAGAAGAGCTGGACCAGCGGCGGCGTCGTCCGGAACACCTCGATGACGAAGCCGGCGGGCCACGACAGGAAGCGCCGCGGCGACAGCCGCAGCAGCGCCAGCCCCAGTCCGAGCGCGACGCCGAAGACCAGCGCCGTGCCCGTGATCTTGAGCGTGTTCGCCAGGCCCTCCGCCAGCAAGGGTGCGCTGGCGAGGACCGGCGAGAAGTCCCATTGATACGCCAAGAGGCGTACCGCCTACTTGATCATCTCTTTCATGATCGGCGGTGCGAGCTTGGGATCGAGGCCGAATTCGCTGAGCGCCTGCTCGTACCACTTCTGCGTCTGGCCGCTCTCGTAGTAAGTGACCAGCTGCTTGTCGACCCAGGCGGCGAACTCGGCATCGCCCTTGCGCAGCGCCGTGCTCGACGCCTGGATCTGGGCGGGAGTCGGCACCACGATCTTGCCCTTGCCAAGCCTCTGGCGGGCCGCCAGCAGCGGCGGATGGAACAGGCAGACGGCGTCGACGCGGCCGGACTGGAAGGCGGCGATCGCCGCGGCATTGTCCGGGAAGCGCTGGATGTCGGCCTTGGAGGCATGCTCGGTGACGAAGCGGTCCATCGACGAGGCCTGCGGCACGGCGATGCGGACACCCGGCTTGTCGAGATCCTGCCAGGTCTTCACCGCCAGGTCGTCCTTGGCCAGGACGGCGAGCGAATAGTAGAGCAGCGGCGCGGTCGGGAAATCGACCGCCTGCCGGCGCTCGGCCGTGGCGTCGATGGTGAACATGATATCGATCTTGTCGCCCTGCAGGGCGGCGATCGAATTGCCCCAGCTCACTTCGACCGTTTCCATCTTCACGCCCAGCGTCTGGGCCATCGCCTTGCCCATCGAGATGCCGAGACCGGACGCCCACTCGCCGGACTTGGGGTCCTTGGAGAACCAGGGCGGCGCCTGCGTGACGCCGATGCGGAAGGTGCCGCGTTTCTTGATCGCCTCAAGCGTGCCCTCGGCACGGGCGGCGAACGAAATGGTCAGCGCGGCGGCACTCGCGGCCGCGACGGCGAACAACGAACGTCGATTGATGCTCATGAATTGGCTCCCCTTTTTGGCTTCCCCGAAGAATCCGGCATCGAGCGCAGGAACGTCTCCGTCGTTTCCATGCCGCGACGCATGTGATCGGCGATCTCGGCCTTCATCGCCTCGAAATCCGTGCCGAAGGCCGCCTTGATGTAGCTGTCATGGCTGTCTCGTTTCGGCCCGCGGCGACCGTGCGCGCGATGATGCGCCGCCCAATAGAGCTGCAGCCGGCCGCGCAGCCCGTGCCAGGCCCGCTGCAGCAGTCTGTGGCCGCACGCCTCGTAGACGAGGCCGTGGAATTCGAGTTCGGTCAGGATGCTCGCGCGATCGTCGCCGGCATCGATGGTGGCGATCAGCGCCTCGTTGCGCCGCCTGAGATCGGCGCGGAAGCGATCGTCGCGGCGCGACCAGACCTGCTCGAAGGCGAAGGTCTCGAGCACGGTGCGCAGCGAATAGATCTCCTGGACGTCCTCGACCGACAGCTCGGCGACGTGCGTGCCGGTGTAGGGCACGGTTACGACCAGCCCCTCCTCGATCAGCTGCCGCAGCGCTTCGCGCAAAGGCCCGCGGCTGACGTCGAAGCGCTCCGACAGCGCCGTCTCGACCAGCGGCGCCCCCGGCGGAATGTCGCCCGCGAGGATCGCGGACCGCAGCCGCTCGACGATATGCGCGCGCAGGGTCGCCTTCGGCACGCGCTCCAGATGCGCGCCCACGTCCCACGTCGAGACATTCGAAACGGACAAACAGCCCCCTGAAACCCCGGTCGTCGATTGTCAACAATCTGGCATTATCTTCCTCCCCATTCAAATGGGGAGGTGGCGCTGTCTTACAGCGACGGAGGGGTCATGCCCCTGCCGCTGCCGTTTCTGACCCCTCCGCCCGCGAAGACGCGGGCACCTCCCCATTTGAATGAGACCTCTGCAAAAGGTCTTGGCATCTTGGGCGATTGATGATTCACAGGAATCCTCTGACGGAGGCTGTGATGAAGCGAGGTCAGGAAGGTCAGCTGGGGTTAGCCGAGGCG
>CAIYWM010000752.1 GCA_903929895.1 uncultured Alphaproteobacteria bacterium | reverse complement strand
GTCGGCGTTGTCGACCTTGCGCTCCAGTTCGATCCGGTAGTAGCCGCGCCCGTCCAGCCAGTGCGAGAGGTAGTGGCCCGTCAGCCACCGCCGCCACCTGAGGCGCAGGTAGGGGCTGACCAGCCCGCGTGCCACGCCGAAGGCGATGGCCAGCGCCGCGATCCAGCCGAAATTGACCATCTCGGTCCAGAACGCCGCCTCGTCCTTGTTCTGCAGGCTGTCGTAGAAGCGCCGGTTCCATTCGCTGAAGGCGACGTTGACCGTCACGCTCGCCAGGGTGAGCCCGATCGCGCCCACCAGCAGGACGATGGCGATCCAGCGCTCCTCCGAACGGAAATAGGGAACGACCAGCCGCCACCAGTCGCCCAGGTAGGAACTCACGCTCTTCATGCAGGAAATCCTTTCGGGCGGCACACTGCCGAGACAGGGCGACGATGACAACGGCGCGCGCGGCGGCTATAGCGCCGCACGATGGATGCTACCCCTCTCGCTTCCCGCCGCGCCGCAGTCGATGTGCTGATGGCCTGTCTCGACAAAGGCCAGCCGCTCGACGACGCGCTGGCCGGCCATCGCGGCTTCACCGCCCTCGATCCGCGCGACCGCGCCTTCGTGCGGCTGCTGCTGGCCACCACCGTGCGCCACCTGGGCGAGATCGAGGGCGTGCTGTCGGGCCTGATCACCAAGCCCCTGGACGGTGCGAACGCGGTCGGCCGCCAGGTGCTGCGGCTGGGCGCCGCCCAGCTGATGTTCCTGGGCACGCCGCCGCACGCCGCCGTCGATACCTCGGTGCGCCTGGTCGAGGATGCCGGCCTGCATCACCTGAAGGGCCTGATCAACGCCGTGCTGCGCCGGATTTCGCGCGACGGCGACGCCCTGCTGGTGGATCGCGATCCCGCCCGCCTCAATACGCCGCGCTGGCTGTGGGAGAGCTGGATCCACGCCTATGGCGAGGACACGACGCGCGCCATCGCTTCGGCGCACCTCCAGGAGGCGCCGCTCGATCTCACCGTCCGCCGCGATGCCGATTTCTGGGCGGGCCAGCTCGAGGCCGAGAAGCTTCCGACCGGTACGCTGCGGCGGAAGGGCGGCGGCCATATCGCCGAGCTGCCGGGCTTTGCCGAAGGCATCTGGTGGGTGCAGGACGCCGCCGCCGCCCTGCCCGTGCGGCTGCTGGGCGACGTCACCGACAAGCGCGTCGCCGATCTCTGCGCCGCCCCAGGCGGCAAGACGATGCAGCTCTGCGCTGCGGGCGCCCAGGTGACGGCGGTCGACATCTCCGCCCGCCGCATGACACGCCTCGGTGAAAATCTCGCGCGCGCCGGCCTGTCGGCCAATCTCGTGACGGCCGATGCGAGCAAGTGGACGCCCGAGGAAAAATTCGACGCCATCCTGCTCGACGCCCCCTGCTCCGGCACCGGCACCCTGCGCCGTCATCCCGACATCGCCTGGCTGAAGGACGAGGAAGACGTGGCGCGACTGACGGTCACGCAGGACCGCCTGCTGGTACGCGCCCTCGACATGCTGAAGACCGGTGGCACCCTGATCTACGCGGTCTGCTCGCTGCAGGAGGACGAAGGCGTTGACCGGATCAACGGCGTCCTCGTTCGCAACCCTCAGGTAAAACGCGCACGCGTCACGCCCGCTGAATTGCCCGGCCTCGAAGACGCCATCACCCCGCGGGGCGACGTCCGCACGTACCCCTTCATGTGGGCCGACCGCGGCGGCCTCGATGGCTTCTACATCGCGCGCCTGACCACAACCTGATTCATTGCTGGGGGCACGCCACTGGAGTGGCGCGCCCCAGCCTTTGATCAGACTCTCGAGCTCGGGCTGTAGAACGGCTGGTGCTTCGACGGGTCCATGTAGTTCTCGTAGAACTTGCGGGCGTGCGGCAGCAGCGCGACCGAGAGCTTGCGGCGCTCGATCTCGTCGTCGGCCAGGGCCTTGCTGAGGTCGTCGTGGAGCGCCTTCAGCGCGGCGGTCTTGTCGACCTTGGTGAAGAGCCCATCCTTGTAGATCACCTCGCCGTCGCACATCGTCATGGTGACGGCCTGCTGCTTGGCGCGCTGCACCACTGCGTCGAGCGTCGGGGTCATCTCGTCGAGATAGGGATAGGCCACGCTGTCCCAGTCGATCAGCACCATATCGGCGGCCTTGCCGACCTCCAGCGTGCCGATGCTATCGCCGAACGGCGTCGTCTTCGCCCCACCGACGGTGGCCATGCGCAGCACCTGCGCCATGGTCGGCACGTCGGCCTCGACCATGCCCGGCACGCGATGCGCGCGCAGGACCAGCTTCAGCTCCTGCAGCATGTCGCGGTCGTCGTTGATGCCGGCCTCGTCGAGACCGATCGCGGTGTTGATGCCCTTCTTTTCGAAGTGATTGAGCGCAGCGACGCCGGAGCGCAGGCGGAAGTTGGACGAGCAGTTGTGGCAGACGCAGCCCTTGGCCTCGGCCAGCCGGTCGATGTCCTTCTCGTTCAGCCACACGCCGTGACCCAGGGTCAGCCGCTCGTTCACCATCCCGAAGCGGTCGATGTATTCCAGCGCCGTGCAGTTGCCGCGCCTCCAGGCATATTCCTTCTGGTAGGCGGTCTCGAGCAGGTGCATGTGCATCGGGACGTTGTACTTGGCCGACGCGTCGCTGAGCTTTGTGAGCGCCGGGTCGGAGCACCAATGGAGATTGGCCGGCGCCAGCTGGATCTTCACGCGGCGCTTGTTGTGATGCTGCGAATGGAACGACTTGAACATGTCCATCGCATCGTCGAGGCTCATCTTGAAGCGGTCGAACCAGCGCTGCATCGGGCCCCGCAGCTCCGGCGGCAGGCTGCGCACGAACTCCTCGTCGGCCTGGTAGACGAGACGGTTCTGGTCGCGCACCGCGTAGCAGTAGCTGACCCGCATGCCCACATCCTCGTAGGCCTTGATGGTCTCGGTCGCGCGCTTCTCGACATCCGGCAGGGTGCCGGGCATCCAGCCCTGGATGTGCTGCACGGTGGTGATGCCCGAGCCGATCATCTCGAAGGCCGAGTAGAGCGTGTCGAGATAGAGGTCGAGGTTGCGGATCACCATGCGGGTGATGAACCACAGCTCCAGCGGCATGTCGGGCGAGCCGAGCTGGACCGGCGTCAGGCCGACATGGTGATGACCGTTGACGAAGCCGGGGAGCAGGATTTCCTTGCCGCTACCGATCACAGGCACGGTCGGATGCTTCGCATGCAGATCATCGTAGGTGCCGACCTCGACGATGACGCCGTCTTCCTGCAGGACGGCGCCGTCCTTGATCTCGTTCCAGGTGAAACGGTCCTTGGTGCCCGTGATGGCGGCGCGGCTACGGATCAGGCTGGTGGCCATATCGGCTTCTCCTTTGTCTGGGATTTTTGAATCAGGCGGTGGCGGTGAGCGCTTCCTGCTCGGCGAAGGCGCGGTCGACTTCGTCGCGCAGCAGGTCGGTGAGCTGGATACGGAGAGCCTCCGCCTCGCGCGAAAAGAGATTGCGTGGCCGGGGCATGTCGATCGGCACGATGGTCTTGATGCGGCCCGGCCGCGACGTGAAGACGACGACCCGGTCGGCCAGCGCCACCGCCTCGTCGATATGGTGGGTGACGAACAGCACCGAGGCGCCCGAATCGCGCCAGACGTCGAGCAGGAAATCCTGCATGCGCGCGCGCGTCTGGACGTCCAGCGCCGCGAAGGGCTCGTCCATCAGCAGGACCTTCGGCCGCATGGCGAGCGCGCGGGCCACGGCGACCCTCTGGCGCATGCCGCCCGACAGTTCGTCCGGCCGCTTGTCCATCGCCGCCTTCAGGCCGACCCGCTGCAGGGCTTCCGCCGCGACGGTGCGGCGTTCCTCCTTGCTCGCGCCGCGAATGGAAAGCCCAAAGCTCACGTTTTCCCACACTGTCAGCCACGGAAAGAGCGAGGTCTCCTGGAAGATCAGGCTGCGTTGCGGCGAGGGCGCCTCCACCAGGTCGCCGAACGACCAGAGCTGTCCCTCTGTCGCATCCTCGAGGCCCGCGATCAGGTAGAGCAACGTGCTCTTGCCGCAGCCCGAGGGGCCGAGGAAGACCACGAACTCGCCCGGCGCGACATCGAGGTCGATGTCCGTCAGGGCATTGTGGGCGCGCTTGGTGCCCACGGCCCAGGTCTTGCCGACGCCGCGGCATACGACGGCGTCGCGCGAGGAAAAGTGTGGGGCGCCTTCAGAGGACACGCAATCTCTCCGCGGTATCGGGCAACCAGTAGAGGATACGACGCTGCGCCAGCCGCAGCAGCCAGTCGAAGGTGAATCCCAGCACGCCGATCACGGCGATGGTGAAGAACACCAGCGACGGGTTGAAGGTGTTGCGCGCCAGCATGATGACCTGTCCCATGCCGTAGCCGACGCCCGTCGACTCCGCGACCAGCACGACCATCCAGGCGCCGAACAGGTTCATGCGCAGCACCTGGAGCATGCCCGGCAGGATGGCCGGAACGATGACACGCGCATAGATCTGCGCCTTGGAGGCGCCCATGGTGCGCGCCACGTTGATCAGGTTGGTGTTGACGGTGTCGATCTGGTTGATGGTCGCCAGCACCATGTGGAAGAACAGCGCCACCACCACCATGAAGATGGCGGGCGCATTGCCGATGCCGAACAGGAAGATCGCGACAGGCAGCCAGGCGATCGGCGACACCGGCGACAGCAACGTGATGGTGGGCAGCACCAGCCGGTCGAAGAACCGGTAGTAGCGGACCAGCACGCCGACCCCGATCGCCAGCACCGAGGCCAAGATCAGCCCCACGAATACCCGCGCCGTGGTGGCGGCCCCGGTGATCAACACCGATTCGAAGGCCGACGGCCCCTCGGTCATCGACTGCCCGACCTGCCAGCGCGTGGCCGTGTTGAAGTACCTGCCCTGCTCGGCGATGTTGGAGAGGAAGATGTGCGGCGGCGGCAGCAGCTTCTCGTCCGCCCAACCCAGCGCCCAGCACAATTCCCACAGACCGGCGAACAGGCTGATCGAGAGGCAGGTCCACCAGATCTTGGCCAGCCAGTCGAGCCCCGCCATCGAGGCCATCAGCCGCGAGGCCGCCGCCGGGCGGGATGCTCCGGCGGCGGCGCCCGGTGTGCTGTCGCGTGTGACGACAGCCATCAGGCAGACTTGTACTTGAGCTTGCCGTAGAGGTCGGGATTCTCCTTGATCACTGCCTCGAGCATGGTCCAGTCGATCGCGTCCCGGCCGGGCTTCTTCTTGATGTAGCCCATCTCCATGACGCTGTCGGTGCGCTGCAGGATGAAGTCGGTCTGGCTGCGCGCATCGACCACCGCGGGCTGCTTGCCCTGGGCGATCTTGGCGTTGTCCATCGAGGTCTTGTAGTACTTGCCGACCAGTTCCTTCAGCACCGCCTCGGTCTGGGTCTCGGCGTCGTACTGGGCCTGCATCATGCTCTTGATGATCGCCTTCAGACCGGCCGGGTTGTCCTTGATCAGGCTCGACCGGGCCGCGAGCACGCAGTCGGTGTAGCCCTTGCCGTAGAGATCGACGCCGTTGGTCAGCATGACCGCGCCCTTGACGTCGGCCACCAGCGCCGAGGCGTAGGGTTCGATCGTGCAGATCCAGTCGATGGCGCCGGCCTTGAAGGCCTCGACCGCCTCGGGCGTGTTGCCCATGTAGCGAACCTTGACGTCCTTGAAGGAGATCTTGTGCTTCTTCAGGTAGTCGTAGGGCATGACCTCCAGCGTATCCATCTGGAAGGTCCCGAGCGTCTTGCCCTTGAGCTTCTCCGGCGTGTCGAGGCCGGGCCTCGCCACGATGGCGCAGCCTTCGACACCGCCGCCGGCCACGATCTTCACCGGTGCGCCCTTGTCGTGGAGCGCCATGAAGCTGGTGTAGGGCATCAGGCCGATATCGACCTGGCCCATGCCGAGGAACGTCACCATCTCGGCCGAGGTCGGCGTGTTGATGAAGATCAGCTCGGTGCCGGCCGCCTTGGCGTACTGCCGTGAATGGGCGAGGAACAGGTTGAGGTTGCAGAAACCGCTGCCGTGGGTCGACTTGATCCCTGCCGCGGCATGGGCCGGGCCGCCCATGAACATGCCCGGACCGGCCGCCATGGTGATGGTGCTGACGGCCGCGGCGCCTTTCAGGAAGCCGCGGCGGGACGGCGCGACGGTGCCGGCAAAGTTCATCTTGGAAAGAGTCGGAAAATGCGTACAGCCGATGCGTTCACACATGGAGGGCCTCCTCGGGCAGCGGAGAATATTTGGATGGGGACTGCTGGCTTGGGCGAGTCTGCGACTGACAACTCCTTGTCGATCGCTACTCGGTGCGACCGACCTCAAAGGTGCCGGCACGCCAACCGAGAAGAATCGCGCTAGCGCGATTCTGCGCTGGCAAAAATCAAGCAAGGGCTGTGCCACCGCGGAAAAGCAGCAATGCGGCGGGCGCTCGCCGTTTGGAGGCGTGGCCTCAGGTCAATTCCTGATCAGGCGCGCTATTTCTTGATCAGCGCCCGATGCCGCTGGCGTTCGATGTGCCCGAGATAGAGTCCCGAGCAGATGATCACGCCGGCGCCGACCCAGGTCCAGAAGTCGGGAAAGTCACCGAACACGAGATAGCCCAACAAGGCGGCTCCCAGCAGCTGCACGTAATTGAAGGGCGCCACGACGGCAGCCGGTGCCTGGCTGTAGGCAATGGTCAGGAAGTAATGGCCGACGCCGGCCATGATGCCCATGCCGACGAACAACACCCAGTGCCAGCCGAAGGTCGGCGTCACCCATTCGAACGGCAGCATCGGCAGGGCCACCGCGGTGCCGACGATCGTGGCCATGGTGGCCGAGGCATCAGGGCGCTCGGTCTGCCCGTAGCGCCGCGAGAAGAGCTGGTAGAGCGAGCTCGAGATCGTGCTGCCGACGATCCAGAGCGAATGCCACTCGAAGTGCGCGGAGCCCGGTCGCACCACGATGAGAGCGCCGACGAAGCCGACCATGACCGCCGCCCAGCGTTTCGGACCGACGGGCTCGCCCAGGAAACTCGACGACAGCGCGGTGACGATCAGCGGGCTGGTGAGCGAGATCGAGGCGGCCGACGCCAGCGGCATGTCGACGATACCGTGGAAATACAGGAACGACGAGAAGAACAGCAGCAGTCCGCGCACGACCTGGCTCGGCACGTTGTGCCAGCGGAACAGCGCCAGGCCGGCGCGCGGCAGGAAGATCGCCATCATGAAGACGAACGCGAAGACGTAACGGCCCCAGATCACCTCGATGACCGGATAGGTCTGGCTCAGCGTCTTGGACATGGCGTTCAGGACGGAGAAGCACAGGACCGAGAAGATGATCGAAAGAATCGCCCGCAGGATCCGGTCGGTCGGCGGGGGCGCTTTTGCACTCATCAGCGGCAACTTAACGTTCTGGCGCCGTCCAACAAGTGCAGGCGCGGACTAAGCGGTCGCCTGCAGCGCATGGGTCGTACCGGATGACGGCATGGCCCCGCCGCACGTCAGGTGCGCAGTTCCTTCGCGAGTTCCTGATCGGACGGCCACAACAGGAGCGACACGATCATGAGAATGCCAAGGCCGCCGGTGATGCCGGCAAAACGGTCGACCCCCGGCATGATGCTGTCGGGCGGCGCCAGCCCCTGCACCATCGTGACCACGAAGACGAAGGCGAACTGTGTGCCGACATAGGGAATGCCGTGCCGGCCCATCTGGATGTGCATGCCGACCCAGACGACGCCGCCGATCATGGCGAGCCACCAGACGAAGGATTCGACCTGCAGCGCGAGGCAGGCCAATGCGACGAGGCCGCCCAGCAGACAGCCCATGAAGCGGTGGAACGACTTCTCGGCGACCAGATGGCGTGTCGTGGTGCCGCCGTCGGCGATCAACGGCGCGGCCATCACGACGGCGATCGTGACTGCCATCTCGCCCACGTCGGGCAAGTCGATCATCACCCAGACGATCATCACCGTCACCACGGAGATCGCGGCGCGAAACCCGTGCAGCACCGACGGCCATTGCGCCCCCAGCAAATGCCGCCAGCCCGGCGCCGTGGCCGGCGGCTCGGCATGCCAGTCCTGCAGCAGCTTGGCCGTCACCATCGCGCACGACACGCCGACCGCAACGTCGAGCGTGCGGTAACAGGCGATCTCGAACGCCTGGGTCGGATCGTTCAGGCTCATCAGCAGCACGAGGCTGGAGGTGATCGACATGAAGAGCCAGGCCAGCCCGTGCGGGCTCACCTGCACGGCGACGACTCCGGCCATGGTCGCGCAGCCCAGGAACAGGCACAGCGCGACCGGGTCGTAGGGCAGCCAGCGCGCCATGACGAACCCGAGCACGGCGCCCGCGATCGTGCCGCTCAGCCTCAGCAGGCCGCGTCGCACCGAGCCCGCACCGGTCGACATCAGGGACATGTAGCCGCTGATCGCCGCCCACCAGGGCGCGTCGAGCTGCATGACCAGCGCCACGGTCGTGGTGAGCATCACCGAGACGGCCGCGACGGTGCCCATGCGCGACTGCGCCGGGCGGCTGCCGATGTCCGCCAGCTCGCGCCAGAAGCCGGTCAACGTCCGGTCAAGAAGCCGAGCGCCCTCGCGGATATCCTCGACGACCGCGCGACCGTAGCGCCCGATTTCCGAAACGGCCTTCACGGGAAGATGACGGTGCGCGCGTCGGCGCCCATGTAGAGCTTGTAGCCCGCCGGCAGGTCCTCGAGCACGATCGTGACCGGGATGCGGCGCTGCAGCCGGATCCAGTCCGTGGTCGGCGCGACATAGGGCAGGAGCTTGTCGACGCCGGGGTTGCGGCTGAAGCCACGGGCGATGCCCGTGATCCGGCCCTTGTGGAAGTGCCACGGTGAGCTGTCGAGCCAGACCCAGGCGGTGTCGCCGACCTTGAGGTCGCGGATGTAGTACTGCTTGTAGCTGGCCATGATGCGCCAGGCATCCGAATCGACGATGCCGACGTTCGGTACGCCGAGCGTGGCCATGTCGCCCTTGCGGATCGTGAGATTGGTGATCGCCCCGTTGTTGGGCGCATGCACGACGGTGCGGTCGAGGTTCCACTGGGCGGATGCCAGTTGTGCCTTTGCAAGCTCCAGTGCGGCCTGGTGCGCGCCGATGTCCGTCTCGGCCTTGGCGATGGCCACCGTGGAGATCGTCATCTCGGCCTGGGATCGGCGCAGCTCGTCGTTGGCCCGGTCGAGTTCCGCGACGGGCGCAAACTGCCGCTTGGCGAGATCGGAGAACCGGCTCTGTTCCTGGACGGCATAGGTATGGCTCGACGTCGAGACCTGCAGTGCCGCCTGGGCCAGTGCCAACTCCTCCCGCGCGACCTTGAGCTGGGCCGCGGCACGATCGATCTGCGCCTTCCACTGATTGACGACGAGCCGGAACGGCTCGGGATCGATCGTGAAGAGCTTGTCGCCGATCCTGACGTCCTGGTTGTCGACGACGTGGACCTCGATGATTTGCCCCGTCACCTGCGGCGCCACCGCCACAAGGTCGGACCGGACATAGGCGTCGTCGGTGTAGGCGACGAAATAGGTGATGACCTCGTACAGGATGAAGAGCCCGAGGATCGTCCCGCCGACCGTAAGCAGGCGATGCAGCCGGCTGGTCTCGACCGCCGGCCTTGCGGCAGGCGCGGGTTCGGGTGCCGCCGTCGGAAGCGGCGCGGGCGAAGGCGGCACAACGGGCCTCGGCGCGGCGGGCACGGTCTCGGCGGTAGTCTGTCCGGGAGGGATCACGTCGGGCGGCATCGCATCCGCAAGGTAACGCGCCCGGCGCTAGAAGCCCATGCCCTTGATCTTGGCCGCGAGCGCCGAAACGGAAAACGGCTTGCCAAGGAAGTTCACGCCGGCATCGATGACACCGTGGTGAACGATCGCGTTCGCCGTGTATCCCGTCATGTAGAGAACCTTGAGTTCTGGCCGCCGCGCCACGGCCGCCCCGGCGAGCTGACGGCCGTTCATGCCGCCCGGCAGTCCGACATCGGTGAACAGGAGAGCGATATCGCTGTGCTTCTCGAGGATGCGCAACGCCTGCTCGCCTTCGCCGGCCTCATGAACCGTGCAGCCGCATTCCCGGCAGGCGGCCACGGCGAACTCGCGCACGACGGGATCGTCCTCGACGACCAGCACGACCGGCCCCGTCCCTGCCGCCGCGCCGATCGGGGCCGAGCGTTCGGGTCCGGCGCTCGACTCGGCCTGGGTGCGCGGCAGATAGATCTTCACCGTCGAGCCGTGTCCGACTTCGCTGTAGATCTTCAGATGGCCGCCGATCTGTTTGATGTAGCCGTAGGTCATGCTGAGGCCGAGCCCCGTGCCCTGGCCGCGCTCCTTGGTGGTGAAAAACGGCTCGAAGGCCCGTGCGATGGTCTGCTGATCCATGCCTGTACCGGTGTCTGACACGGCGATCATAACGAACTGGCCGGGCGTGACCTCGGCGTTGGCCGCGGCATAGGCATCGTCGAGATGGGCGTTGGCCGTCTCGATCGTGAGCGTCCCGCCGGCCGGCATGGCATCGCGCGCGTTGATCGCCAGATTGAGGACCGCCGCCTCCAGCTGCGCCGGATCTGCCGTCGCCCGCCACAGGCCGCCGCCCAACACCGTCTCGATCTGCACGGTCTCGCCGAGGGTTCG
>CAIYWM010000751.1 GCA_903929895.1 uncultured Alphaproteobacteria bacterium | reverse complement strand
GGCCTCGATTGCGGCGCCATGAGTGGCTTCGACAATGCCAAGGTCGATGCGGCTTTCTTCCCCGACGGCAAGCTCAAGACGAACTTCCTGTGCAACATCGGCTACGGCGATCACTCGAAGGTGTTTGCCCGCAGCCCGCGCTTCGCGTTCGACGAGGTCTGCACCCTCGCCTGAGCCTAGAGACCGAGAGCGCGCCCCATCTGCTTCCAGGGCAGCGGCAGCAATGAGATCAGTGCCGCCAGCCCGAAGCCCAGGATGACGGCGCCGGAGCCGCGGTTGAGCCACAACAGGCCGGCCCCCGTGAACCGGCCCCGCAGCGCCACGGCCGCCGTGCAGATGATCGTCCACCAGGCCAGCGCGCCGCAGAAGACGGCGGCGACGAGCAGGGTGGCGTCGGGCAGGCTCGCGCCGACGCCGGCCAGGTTGCGGCCGGCGAAGGCCGCGCCGAAGGCCATCACGGTAAGGGGATTGAACACAGTGATGAAGAAGCTCGAACTGGCATAGTGGAAATGCGTCGAGAACCGGTGTTCGCGGTCGTCGGCGACGGGATCGCCGACATTGCGCGGCCGGTGGCGCATCGTGGTCCAGCCCATGATCACCAGCACGAGACCGCCGATGCCCAGTAGCCAGGCCTCCCGCTCGATCACGAACTGCTGAACGAAGGAAAGACCGAACGCCGCGACGGCACCGAACACCGCGTCGCCCAGCGCCGCACCGATGCCGGTCATGTAGCCCGCCATGGCGCCGACGGTGATGGAGCGCCGCATGCAGAGCACGGCCGCCGGCCCGACCGGCACGGCGATGAGGAATCCGATCGCCGCGCCCTCGATGGCGAGCGAGAGGGGATTGAAGACGAAACCCGGCACGGTCATCGCGCGCCTACAGCTTCTCGGCCTTGAAGGCGCGCGGCGGTGCGACCAGCCGGTCCTGCGCCGCCACGAGCTGCAGCTCGCGCTCGCCCATCGCCGCGGTGGCTTCCAGCACCGCGAAGATCGACGAAGCGGCCTTGCCCAGCGCGTCGGCGACATCGTCGCCGGCAATCCAGTGGGCGGTGAAGAGGGCGGCGACGGCGTCGCCGGTGCCGTTCGGCGCGATCTCGAAGCCGATCATCGGCGTCGCGACCCGCCAGGCCGCGTCGGGCGTCACGGCCACCATCTCGATCGTGTCCGCCGGTGCATCGGCGCGGCGCAGGCTGGTGATGAGCGCAAGTCGCGGCCCCCGTGCTTCTCCCGCGAGCAGGGTGCGCGCGGCCGACAGCGCCTCGCTCATGGTCGAGACGGTCCGGCCGGTCAGGTGTTCGAGCTCAAAATGGTTGGGCGTCACCAGGTCTGCAGCGGGGATCGCGCGGTCGCGGAAGAAGATGTCGATGCCCGGCTTGACGTAGATGCCGGTGTCGATGTCGCCCAGCACCGGATCGCAGCACCAGACGGCGCGCGGATTGGCCGCTCGCACGCGGCGTGCGGTATCCAGAACGACATCGGCCAGCGCCGCGTCGCCCACATAGCCGGTCAGCAACCCATCGCAGCGCGAGAATTGGCCCAGCGCCTCGATGCCCTGCACGATCTCGGCGACCTGCTCCGCCGAGGCCGCACGACCGCGCCAGGCGCCATAGCCCGTGTGATTCGAGAACTCGACCGTGTTCACCGCCCAGACCTCGTGGCCTAATCGTTGCAGGGGAAAGGTCGCTGCACGATTGCCGACGTAGCCGTAGGCGACATGGCTCTGGAGGGACAGGAAGCGCATGGCCGGCGCCACCTTGCCACAAGGAAGGCCGTCATTATAGTCCGCCGCGTTTTCGGGGAGGCCTAGAGATGTCGAAGTCCGTCCGTCCGCGCCGCAGCGTGCTCTACATGCCGGGCGCCAACACGCGAGCGCTCGAAAAGGCGCGCACCCTGCCGGCCGATGCGCTGATCTTCGACCTCGAGGACGCCGTGGCGCCCGATGCCAAGGAGGCGGCGCGCGCCAATGTGGTCGCCGCGGCGCAGAGCAAGGGCTACGGCAAGCGCGAGATCGCGATCCGCTGCAACGGGCTCGGCACCCCCTGGGGCGCGGCCGACATCACCGCGATCGCCCGGTCGGGCGCCGACGCGGTTCTCGTGCCGAAGGTCGAGAGCGCCGCCGAGGTGGCCAGCGTCATCGGCCTGCTCGACGCCGCCGGCGCACCCTCGTCGATGGCGGTGTGGGCGATGATGGAAACGCCCAAGGGCATCCTGCGCGCCGAGGAGGTGGCGGGCTCGCATCCGCGGCTCACGCTCTTCGTCATGGGCACCAACGATCTGGTGAAGGACATGCGGGCGCGCCACACACCGATGCGCCTGCCGATGATCACGGCGCTGGGCCTCGGCATGCTCGCCGCGCGCGCCCACGGCCTCACCATCCTCGATGGCGTCTACAACGACATCCAGGATGCCGAAGGCTTCCGCGCCGTCTGCCAGCAGGGGCTGGAGATGGGCTTCGACGGCAAGACGCTGATCCACCCGAGCCAGGTCGAGCCGTGCAACGAGGTGTTCGCGCCGTCGGCTGCCGAACTGGAGATGGCGGGCAAGATCGTGTCGGCCTTCAAGACGGCCCAGGCCGAAGGCAAGGGCGTCGTCACCGTCGATGGACGGATGATCGAGAACCTCCATGTCGAGCAGGCCGAGCGCGCGCTGGCGCTCGCCACCGCGATCAAGGAGCTGCAGGCCGCCCCATGACCACGAGCACGAGCCCCAAGAGCATGAGCAAGACCAGCAACGGCAACTTCTTCGAGGATTTCCGCGTCGGGCAGGAATTCCACCATGCCACGCCGCGGACGCTGACCGAGGCCGATGCGGCGCTGAACATCGCGCTCTACGGCTCGCGCTTCGCCATCAATTCGTCGGACGTCTTCGCCCGGGCGATCGGCCTGCCGCGCGCGCCGCTCGACGATCTGCTGGTCTTCCATGTCGTGATCGGCAAGACGGTGCCGGACATCTCGCTGAACGCCGTGGCCAATCTCGGCTACGCCGAGTTCCGCTGGGGCGTGCCGGTCTATCCGGGCGACACGCTGTCGGCGAAGTCGACGGTGCTGGGCCTGCGCGAGAATTCCAACAAGACCAGTGGCGTCGTCTGGGTGCGCTCGACCGGCGTCATCCAGAACGGCGAGATGGTGCTCGACTATGTGCGCTGGGTGATGGTGCACAAGCGCGACCCGCAGGCGCCGGTGCAGGCCGCCACCGCGCCGAAGACGGCGCCGTCGGTGAAGCCGGAGGATCTCGTCGTGCCCAAGGGCCTGTCGCTTGCCGGCTACGACGATGGAGCGGCCGGGTCCTCCCATCGCTGGGAGGATTATGTGCCGGGCGAGCGCATCGACCATGTGAGCGGCATGACGCTCGAAGACTCCGACCACATGTTCTCGACGCGCCTCTACCAGAACACCGCGCGCGTGCATTTCGACGCCTTCGCCGGCAAGGACACGCGCTTCGGCCGCCGTCTCGCCTATGGCGGTCACGTGATCTCGCTGATGCGGGCGCTGTCGTTCAACGGCCTGGCCAACGGATTCCGGGTCGCCGCCTTCAACTCAGGCAGTCACGTCGGCCCGACCTTCGGCGGCGACACGATCTATGCCTGGTCGGAGGTGCTCGAGACGGCAGCGCTGCCCGGACGGGATGACGTCGGTGCGTTGCGAGTGAGAAGCATTGCCGCGAAGGATTGCCCCTGCAGTTCGTGGCCGGGGAAGGGCACGGACGGCAAGTACCATCCCGCCGTCGTGCTCGATCTCGACTACTGGCTGCTCATGCCGAGGCGCATTGCCTAGAATTGCCGCTCGGCAGGCGGATTTTCGCTTGCAAATCCGGGGCTTAACAAGCGTGCGACGCCGACATTCGTTGACTTGATGCGGCTGCGCGCTAAAAACAGCGCCAGCCGATATTCGGCACTAGAGGTCATCTCGGATGAGCGTCGCCAACCGGCCGGTGCATCGGCCGCTTTCCCCGCATCTGCAGGTCTATCGCCCGCAGCTCACCTCCACACTCTCGATCCTGCATCGCGCGACAGGCATCGCCCTTTCGGTGGGCGTGCTCTATCTCACGGTCTGGGTCGTGTGCGCCGCAGGGAGCTACGAGACCTACGCGAAGTTCCAGGCCTTCAATAGTTCGATCGTCGGGCGCCTCGTGCTCGGCGGCTGGCTGTTCTGCGTGTTCTTCCACCTGTTCAACGGCATCCGCCATCTCTTCTGGGATATGGGATACGGCTTCGAGATCAAGGACGCCTACCGCAGCGGCTGGATCGTGGTGGCGGTTTCCCTCGTGGCGACGGCGATCTCGTGGATCGTCGGCCTGCGGCTGATCTGAGGAGCGACCCATGAACAGCGATCTCAGAAGCCCTCTCAACCGTGCGCGCGGCCTCGGCTCGGCCAAGAGCGGCGTGCATCATTTCTGGGTCCAGCGCCTGACGGCGGTCGCCCTGATCCCGCTCGTGATCTGGTTCGCCGTCTCACTCGTAATGTTGAGCGGTGCCGACTATGTAATGGCCCGTTCATGGCTTGGCTCGCCGTTCGTCATGGTGCTGCTGATCCTCACCATCTGCATCGGCCTGTATCACGGCCAACTCGGCATGCAGGTCGTGATCGAGGATTACGTACACAATGAGGGCGTGAAGCTGGCGCTGATCGTGGCGATCAAATTCATCGCGGTATTCTTCGGGCTGGCCGCCACCGTGGCCAGCATGCGTATCGGATTCGGAGGCTAAGTCATGGCCGAGGCGAGCAGCGGCAAGAGCAACCCACCCGTCGCGGGAATCGTCAACATCGGCAACACCGCCTACAAGGTGATCGATCACGAATACGACGTGGTCATCGTCGGCGCGGGCGGTGCTGGTCTTCGCGCGACCTTCGGTATGGCCAACAAGGGTTTCAAGACGGCCTGCATCACCAAGGTGTTCCCGACCCGCAGCCACACCGTGGCGGCGCAGGGAGGCATCTCGGCGGCGCTGGGCAACATGGGCCCGGACGACTGGCGCTGGCACATGTACGACACGGTCAAGGGCTCCGACTGGCTCGGCGACCAGGATGCGATCGAATACATGTGTCGCGACGGCATCGGCGCGATCATCGAGCTCGAGCATTACGGCGTGCCGTTCAGCCGCACGCCCGAGGGCAAGATCTACCAGCGCCCGTTCGGCGGCATGACCACGGAATACGGCAAGGGCATCGCCCAGCGCACCTGCGCCGCGGCCGACCGCACCGGCCACGCGATCCTGCACACGCTCTACCAGCAGTCGCTGCGTAACCACGCCGAATTCTTCATCGAGTATTTCGCCCTCGACCTGATCATGGACGAGGGCGTGTGCCGCGGCGTCATGGCCTGGAACCTCGACGACGGCACCATCCATCGCTTCCGCGCCCACAAGGTGGTGCTGGCGACCGGCGGTTACGGCCGCGACTATCAGACCGCGACCTCGGCCCACACCTGCACCGGTGACGGCGGCGCCATGGCGCTGCGCGCCGGCCTGCCGCTGCAGGACCTCGAGTTCGTGCAGTTCCATCCGACCGGCGTGTTCGGCGCGGGCTGCCTCATCACCGAGGGCGTGCGCGGCGAAGGCGGATACGTCACCAACTCGAGCGGCGAGCGCTTCATGGAGCGCTATGCCCCGTCGGCCAAGGACCTCGCCTCGCGCGACGTCGTCAGCCGTTCGATGACTGTCGAGATCCGCGAAGGCCGCGGCTGCGGTCCGAACAAGGATTACATCGAGCTGCACGTCGAGCATCTCGATCCGAAGATCATCCACGAGCGCCTGCCGGGCATCGCCGAGACCGCGCGCATCTTCGCCGGCGTCGACGTGACCCGCCAGCCGATCCCGATCCTGCCGACCTGCCACTACAACATGGGCGGCATCCCGGCGAACTATCACTGCGAAGTGATGACGGTGAAGGACGGCAATCCCAACACCGTCGTTCCCGGCCTGATGGCGCTGGGCGAGGC
>CAIYWM010000750.1 GCA_903929895.1 uncultured Alphaproteobacteria bacterium | reverse complement strand
TTTCCGGAAGTCGGCCTGCGCGCGACGGGCGAGGCCTGCCGGCCGCGGCCGGCGAAATGACCGACGACCAGAGCCAGTACGGTAAGCCCGGTCAGGACCGTGGCCACAGCGGCCAGGGTCGGCGAGACATTGTAGTCGATGTCCTCGAACATCTTGCGCGGCAGCGAGCGATGATCGAGGTCCGATATGAAGAACGAGATCACCGGCTCGTCGAAAGAGATGATGAAGGCGAAAAGCGCTGCCGAGATAATGCCCGGCAGTATCTGAGGCAGCGTGACCCAGGTGAAGGCCTGCAGCGGACTGGCGCCGCACGACAGCGCCGCGCGCTCGAGATCGGCATCGTAGCGATGCAGCGACGCCAGGATCGTGAAAACGACGAACGGCATCGCGAGCGCGGTATGGGCCGCAACGAAGCCAAGCGTGGTGCCGGTGAGCTTCAGCCCGTCGAACACCAGGTAGGTGGCGATGGCGATCGCTATGTTGGGTACGATGACCGGCCCCACCACCAGCAGTTCGAACACAGGCTTGCCGGGTAGCCGGCCGCGCACGAGGGCCAGCGAGACCAGCGCGCCGACGACGGTTGCGACGATCGATGTCAGAACCGCGATACGCAGGCTGAAGAAAGTCGCATCGAGCCAGTCCCGGTCGGAGAAATAGGCCGCGTACCATTCGAGCGTGAAGCCCGAGGGAGGGAACTTGAGGAAGCGATCGGGGCCGAACGACATCGGCACGATCAGCGCCGTCGGCACGAGCAGGAAGATGGCGACACCGTAGGCGACGGCGTTTGCCGCGAGCCGTCCCGCCGTCAGTTGTGACCGCCTCCTCACGACTGCCCCACAAATCGGTCGAGGCGGATGACACGATGGAAGACGATCATCAGCCCGAGCACGGCGAGCAGCAGAACACCGATGATGGCGCCGGCGAAGGGCCAGTTCAGCAGCTCCGTGACCTGCTGCTGAACGAGCGTGGCCAGCATCATCTGCTGCGGGCCGCCGATCAGGGCGGGCGTAACGAAAAAGCCCAGTGCCAAGAGGAAAACCATCACGCATCCGGACGTGATGCCCGGCATCGACAGCGGCAGGGTGACGTGGCGGAACACCGCGAAGCCGTTGGCGCCCAGCATCCGGGCGGCACGCGCATAGTCGTCCGGGATGGCGCGCAGGGTGGCATAGAGCGGCAGCACCACGAACGGCAGAAGCACATGGCTCATCGCCAGCACGACGGCGCCCTCGGTGCGCAGAAGCTGCATGGGCGCGTCCACGATGCCGAGGCCGGTCAGCAGGTCGTTGACGACGCCGTTGCGCTGCAGCAACACGAGCCAGGCATAGGTGCGCACCAGCACCGACGTCCAAAGCGGCAGCAGGACGGCGACCAGCAGCAGGTTGAGCATCAGCCCGCGCGTGCGCGCCATCATGGCCGCCAAGGGATAGCCGAGCAGCAGACTGATCAATGTCACCAGCGCCGATATCCTGATCGTGCGGTACATCACCCGCAGATAGACGGGCTCGTCGAACACCCGGCGATAGTGCTCCACCGTGAAGGACGGCACGAAAAGGCTCTCACGCAAGAGCATGCCCAGCGGCAGCAGGAACGCGAGCATCAGAACCAGCAGGAACGGCGTCGCGAGCAACAGGCTTGCGGCAGGACTGTAGGTCCGGCCCCCCAGCATGAAGCGCGACGGCCGGGCCGTCATGCGGCGTAGGCGCGGGCGTGGCGCGTCTGCCAGCCCAAAGCGAAGGAAGTGCCTGGCGCCGGCTCGCCGAGCGAACCGTCGGGCCCGACCCGGACACGCAGCGTCGGCCCCTTGCTGCGCAGCAGAAGCGTCGTGACGCTGCCGGCGTAGATGGCCTCCTCGACCGAGGCCTGCAGACCGGCGCCGTCGCCCGAGAGACGGATGTTCTCGGGGCGGATCGCCACCTTGACCTTCTGCCCGGCCCGTATCGCATCCGCGGCCGTAACGCTTGCCTCCTCTCCTCCCTCGAGGGTGACGCCGACTTCGTTTCCGGCCGCGGCGTCGCCCGAAGAGACAGCCGGCCAGAAATTGGTCTCGCCGATGATCCCTGCGACGAAGGCGGAGGTCGGCTGCTCGTAGAGTGTCTTGGGCGTATCGAGCTGCTGCAGCTTGCCGAGATCGAGTACGGCGATGCGGTCGGCCATTGTGAGCGCCTCGGTCTGGTCGTGCGTGACGAAGATCACTGTCACGCCCAGCTCGCGCTGCAGGTGCTTGATCTCGATCTGCATTTCCTCTCGAAGGTTCTTGTCGAGCGCGGAGAGCGGTTCGTCCATCAGCAGCACTTCAGGATTGTACACGACGGCCCTCGCCATCGCGACGCGCTGTTGCTGGCCGCCCGACAGCTGGGCTGGCTTGCGCTCGCCGTAGCCTTCGAGTCGCACGGTCCTGAGGGCCGCGCGCGCCCGTTCCTCACGCTCGGCCCGTCCGATCTTCCTCATGCGGAGCGGAAAGGCGATGTTCTCCAGCACGGTCATGTGCGGAAACAAGGTATAGCGCTGGAACACCATCCCGAGGTTGCGCTTGTGGGACGGCGTCCACGTCACGTCGTGCCCGCCGATCTCGATGCGCCCGGCGTCGGGAAAATCAAAACCCGCGATGTTCATGAGCACTGTCGTCTTGCCCGACCCCGACGGTCCCAGCAGGGCAAGAAATTCTCCGGGGCGGACACCGAACGTCACTCCGTCCACGGCGGCGACATCGCCGTAGCGTTTCACCAGCTCGTGAACGCTGACATGCTCGCCATTTCCGGTGCCTGTACGCAACTCTGCCCCGCCTGCTACCGCACGCATCCTAATGAGCGGCCGGCATCGCGCACAACCTCATATTTGCAGGGCAGAGTAAGCGGAGCTGCTTGAGCGCTTGAGATCCCGGCACGCTGGCGGCCCCGGTGTTGGCGCGCGCATGGGCTTTGCCCTCTACGGTCGTATCGTCGATGTCCTGTTCCCGCACTTACTGCCCGGCGTGCTCTGCCTGTCGGCTTGATGCTGCTCCAGACGTCCGTGCGCTAACCAGCCAGGACCTTCAGGCAGCCGCTCGCGGCCAATAGCGGTTCGAGACCGGCCGCCCCTCTTGCCGCTTCATGCTTTCGCCTGATCTCAGCCAGTGAGCGTGCATGGTACTTCTGCGGTTCCTGCGTCCACTCCGCGCCGCCGAGGCTCAGGGTGAAGCTCTTGTCGCCACGCGCGATCGCGGCCGCGTTGGCCGCCGACCAGGGCAGGAAAAGCGCGCCGACCTCCTGGGTCAGAAGCGGCATCAGCGTCGGCGCGAGGGCCTGAAGCGCCTCGAAGTCCCCTTTCGCCTCCGGCGAGAGCATGCGCTGGATCCAGGCCATCACGTTCGGCGCCGAGGCCCGCATGATCGCGCCCGGTGTGGGATCGGTCGCGGCCTCATAGAGCTGCGCCGACAGGCCGAAATCGGACATCGCAGGACGGCCGCCCAGCAGGTAGGGCCTCGACGCCAGATGCGCGTCGATAAGGCCCAGCGCCTTCGTGAACGAGGCCTCGATCAGCGGCTGGGTCCTGTCGTTGGACCCCACGAAGCCCAACCGGCCCATCATGCGCTCGGCCACCGCTGCGCGCGCCTGCGCGAC
>CAIYWM010000749.1 GCA_903929895.1 uncultured Alphaproteobacteria bacterium | reverse complement strand
TCGTGAACCAGTGGTACGCCACGCGCAACCCGGAGCTCACCTCCAGCAACGGTGTGGGCATCGATGTGCAGACGCTGCACCACCAGCCGCATGAGATGCCGAACGGCAATTTCCTCGCGCTCACCGCCAACGCGCGTTTTGTCAAAGACTACTACGACGATTCCTTCGACCTTTCGAAGCGCCGCGACCGCATGGTGATGGGCGACGACATCGTCGAGATCGACCGCAAGACCGGCGCCGTGCTGTGGCGCTGGAGCGCCTGGGACCACATCGACCCGTTCCGCATCGGCTACGAGACGACCAACGCCTACTGGCCGACCCGCGGCTTCCCGGACCATGCCGATTGGACGCACGGCAACGGTGTGAGCTACGACCCGTCCGACGACTCGGTGCTGGTGTCGTTCCGCGGTCAGGAAGCGATCCTCAAGATCGATCGCAAGAGCCGCGAGGTGAAGTGGATCCTCGGACGGCCCGGCGGCTGGGGCAAGCTCGAGAGCAAGGTGCTGCGACCCGTGGGCCAGCCGTTCCTCTGGCCTTCGCACCAGCACAATCCGCACATCTCGGCCTTCGGCACGATCGTCGTCTACGACAACGGGTTCCTGCGGGCCCGTCCGCCTGAGCCCTGGATGACCCCCGAGAAGTCCTTCAGCCGCGGCGTCGAGTACAAAGTCGATGAGAAGAACATGACGATCCGGCAGGTCTGGTCGTCGCACGACGGGCCGGATCCCGATTCCTGTTTCTCCTGGGCGATGAGCGATGCGCAACGCCTGCCCAAGACCGGCAACGTCTTCATCGTCGATGCCATCTGCGCCGACCGTGAGCGCGGTCTGGGCGTGGACGAGTCGGCGAGCGACAAGTACCTCAGCGAAGTACCGAGCTACGGCCGCATCCGCGAGTACGACCACGCCACCAAGGATGTGCTGTTCGAGGTGATCGTCGAGGACCGGAATGAGCTGACGGCCTACGAGGTCTTCGGGGGCTTGCGCATCCCGTCGCTGTATCCGCCTGGTCGCGCACCGAAGATCCGGCCGCTGCCTTGAGCGCACAGGTGGTGTCGCGCAGCGCGGCATCGGGATCCGACACGCTCGGCTTCCTGATCGCAGCGCTCGTCATCCATCTGAGCGCACCGCAAGCCTTCATCACGGCGCCGGTGTTCGTCGAGGCGATGGTCAAGTGGGCGCAGCTGACGCCTGCACAGGCCGGCTATGTGCAGGCGGCCGAGGCACTTGGCAAGGCGCTGGCGGCCATCAGTCTGCTGTTCTTCGTCCACAGGATCGAATGGCGCCGGCTGGTGCGCTTCGCACTCGCGCTGCTGGTCGTCGGCAACCTGGTCAGCATATTCGTCACCGATTTCACCGCGCTGGCGGTCGTGCGCTTCGTCTGCGGTATAGCGCCTGGCATGGTGGTTCCGATCGCGTATGCCATGGTCGGCATGACGGGCAAGCGCGAGCGCAACTTCGGTTGGCTGCTGACCACGCTGCTGATGTATGGCGCAGTGGCTTTCACAGTGCTGCCGGTGCTCTACGGGAAGTTCGGTCTCGCGGGCGGCCTCGTGTTCTACGCTGCGTTTGCGCTCATCGGGCTGCTCGCCACCAGGGCCGTACCGGCCACCGCAGGTGGCGATGCCGCGGCGTCGGCCGATGCGCAGTCCAATGCCCGGGCCGATGCGGCGTCCGCCGCGCTGCATACGCTGCCGTCGCGTCTGCGGCCGGTCACCGTCCTCACGCTCGGCTTCTACTTCATCGGCATGATGGGGGCCTGGGCCTATTTCTCGTTGATCGCAGCGGCGGGCGGCGTCGCGGAATCCTCGATCTCCGGCGCGCTCGCCGGTTCGCAGATCTTCGGCGTCCTGGGGGGGCTGCTGGTGGTGGTGACCGGCGCACGCCTCGGGCGTCTGTGGCCCATCACGGCGGGCCTGCTGGCCACCGTTAGCGCGCTGCTGCTGCTTGAGGGGCACCTCAGCGCCCTGACCTTCACGGTGAGCGCGTTTGCTTTCGCGTTCCTATGGAACCACACGCATCCGTATCTGCTGTCGGCGATCTCAAGCTTCGACCATACGGGCAAGCTTGTGGTGTATTCGACGGTCGCGCAGATGTGCGGCGTCGCGATAGGTCCGGCGCTCGCTGCGCGGCTGCTCGGGGAGTCAGGCGACTACACGCGGGTTACGTCGATGTGCGCGCTGGCGCTCGGTATCGCCTTGGCCTGCATCCTGCCGGCGCTGCTCTGGCAGCGGAGGACGGCGCCTGTTGCAGGGCCTGGGGGCCGCTGAGAGAGCCGGCCGCCCGTCTCCGGCCAGGCGCCCCACGCCATAGCGCCCCCTGCGGACCGGAGCGAGATCACGCTGCGGTTCAAGGTCGGGTTCCGACCCGGACCCGAATACCCGACGGGGCCTCAAACCTGCTCGCCGC
>CAIYWM010000748.1 GCA_903929895.1 uncultured Alphaproteobacteria bacterium | reverse complement strand
CGACGCGCGGGACGGCGGCGACCGGGAGTTGCTTGTAGGCGAATACTCCGCTGATCACGAACGATGCCATCAACAGGATGGTCATCACCGGACGGCGGATGCAAAGTTCAGAGATGTTCACGTTCCGCCTCCGCTAGGATCGGTTATCCGCGCGGTGGCGCCGCGGGCCGGTTTGGATCCACCGTCGGCGGACGGATCGTCACCGATGCCCCCTGGACCAGCCGGAGCTGGCCGTCGACCACCACCTGCTCCCCGCTTTCGATGCCCTTGCCGATCACGGCCCGGCCGTCCTGCGTGCGCTTGACGACGACCTGCCTGAGCTCGGCCGCGCCGTCCTTGATGACGAACACGAACGGTCCCTGGGAGCCGAGCTGGACGGCACTCGCCGGGACCGAGAGGGCATCGGACTCGATGCCGAGCACGATCTCCACCTTGACGAACTGGCCCGGCCACAAAAGCTCGTTGGCATTGCCGATGCGCGCCTTGGCGGTCACGGTGCCGGTGTTCGGGTCGACGGTATTCTCGATGAAGGCCATCTCGCCGGACTGCTTCTTGGAGTCGTCGATGATGGCCGTGACGGTGACCGCACCCTTGGCCATCGCGGCGCGCAGGTCCGGCAGGATGATCTGCGGGATAGCGAAGGTGACATAGATCGGGTCGATCTGGTTGATCGTGGCCAAGGTGCTGGTGGCCGAGTTGTCGCCGGTGCGAACGACGGCCCCCGCCTTGTTCGCGATCGAGCCGATGCGCCCCGAAACCGGGGCCCGGATCTCGGTGAAAGTGAGAAGGGTCTGGACGCTGGCCTTGTTGGCCTCGTCCGCTTCGAGCTGCGCTTCAGCGGCCTTCAGGGCAGTGCCGGCATTGTCGCGCTGCACCACGGTGCCGGCGTTCTTCGCCAGGAGTTCCTCGTTGCGCTGCAGGTCGCGCCGGGCCTGCACGACCTGCGCCTGGTCCTTGCGGATCTGCGCCTCGATCTGCCCGAGCTGCGCCTTCAGGCTGCGTGCATCGAGTTCGAAGAGGATGTCGCCCTCCTTCACGAGAGCGCCCTCCTCGACATTCACCTTCATGATCTGGCTGTCCATCCGGGGCTTGATCTGGACGGAGGCGATCGACTGCACCGTTCCGACGGCATCCACCACGACGGGCATGGCCTCGCGCGTGACCGGCATGACCACGACCGGCACCGCTCCTCCGGGATTGGCGCGACCACGGCGACCCTGCGGCTGCGCACCTGCAGCGGGGCTCCCTTGGGCCTCGGCCGTCTTGGCCGCCGTACCCATGCCAATATGAGGGCCGACCTGCCGGATCACATCATCGCGGTAGACGTAGGCCGCTCCGCCGATCGCAACGATCGCGACGAAGACCGCCGCACGGACGAATCCCATTCCCAAGACTCCAGTCCCCAAGCCCCGGCGGGATTATAGCCCCCCCACCGTCCGGCGATAGCCGGAAACACTGTCACTGTCAGAATCTTGATGCAAAAAACCCGCCACAATCGGGCGGGTTTTTCGTCAGTTCCAGGGTCGGCCGCTTAGCGGCTGTAATACTCGACGACCAGCGAGGGCTCCATCTGGACCGGGTACGGCACGTCGGCGAGCTTCGGCCCGCGCACGTAGGTGCCCTTCATGTCCTTGTGGTCGGCCGTCACGTATTCCGGCACGTCGCGCTCGGCGGTCTGCGTCGCCTCGAGGACGCGCTCCATCTGGCTGGCCTTGGAGGTCAGCTCGATGACGTCGTTGTCCTTGACCTGGTACGACGCGATGTTCACGCGGCGGCCGTTGACCTTGACGTGGCCGTGGCTGACCAGCTGGCGCGAGGCGAAGACGGTGATGGCGAACTTCATGCGGTAGATCACCGCGTCCAGCCGGCGCTCGAGCAGCTCGACAAGGTTCTCGCCGGTGTCGCCCTTGCGGCGGACGGCTTCGGCATAATAGCGGCGGAGCTGACGCTCGCTGACCGAGCCGTAGTAGCCCTTGAGGCGCTGCTTCGCCATCAGCTGGAGGCGGTAGTCGGTCGGCTTGGTGCGACCCTGGCCGTGCTGGCCGGGACCGTATTCACGCTTGTTGAGCGGGCTCTTGGGACGGCCCCACAGGTTCACCCTGAGGCGGCGGTCGATCTTGTACTTCGAATTTGCGCGCTTGCTCACGCTGCACTCCGTCATTATGCGCCCCGCTTTGCGGGTACGCCGTGTTGTCCGGATAGGCCTTGGTCCGACACGCAGGTCGGGGCGGGAGGAGAGCCCGAACGGCCCTCAACCACGTTCTCCGGAAGAAGGGCGGAACATACTGGCCGTTTCCGGCCAGTCAAGCAGGCGTTAAGCCTGAAATTTCATAGACTTAGATCTCCACCAGCACGATTTCATGGGTCACGGCGGCAGATTTCTTCACCATCGCGGTGGCCGAACAGTACTTTTCGTCCGACAGGCTGACCGCCCGCTCGACCAGCGCCTTGTTCAGCTTCCGGCCGCGCACCGTGTAGACCAGCTTCACCGAGGTATAGACCTTGGGATGGTCCTCGGCCCGCTCGGCGACCAGCGAGACCTCGACCCCCTCGATGTCCTGGCGCTGCTTCTTCAGCATCGAGACCACGTCGATGGCGGTGCAGCCGCCCATCCCCATCAGCAGGACCTCCATCGGCCGGGAGGCTAGATTACGGCCGCCGATGTCGGCGGCGCCGTCCATGGTGATCGTGTGGCCGCTGCCGCCCTCGGCGACCAGGAGCGCACCGTCGACCCAGGAGATCTTGGCGGTGGTGGACATGGCTATTCCTCGTGCTGTTTCTTGGACAGGAACTTGATGACGCCGTGGAAGGTGCGCGCCTCCTGCTCTGTCATCTCCGCGCGCTGCAGCAGCGCCCTGAGATTGAGCACCATGGACGGCCGCATCTCCTTGTTCCGCAGGAAGCCCGACTGGTCGAGCGCGCGCTCGAGATGGTCAAACACGCTCTGCAGCTCCTCCTTGGTCGCCGGCCGCGCCGCATGGTCGGCCAGGCGTACGGGCGGCGTCGCGTCGCCGGCGGTGGTCCATTCATAGGCCACCAGCAGCACCGCCTGCGCCATGTTCAGCGACGAGAATTGCGGATTGAGCGGGATCGAGAGGGCGGTGTCGGCATGCACCATGTCGTCGTTCTCGAGACCGGTCCGCTCGGGTCCGAACAAAATCCCGACGCGTTCCCCCTGCCCGATCCAGTCCCGCATCTCGGTCGCGGCCTGGCGCGGCGTCACGATGCGCTGCACCAGTTCACGATTGCGCGCCGTCGTGGCGACCACCCGTTCGAGATCGGCGACCGCCTCGCCCACGCTGTCGAAGACCTCGGCCTTCTCCAGCACGATGTCGGCGCCCGAGGCAGCGCGCTGCGCCCGCTCGTTGGGCCAGCCGTCGCGCGGCGCCACAAGCCTGAGCGTCGACAGGCCGCAATTCAGCATGGCGCGCGCGGCCATGCCGATATTCTCGCCGAGTTGCGGGCGCACGAGGATCACCGCCGGCGTGACGGCGGCGACGTCGCGACCCTTAGATGCGCGTCCCATGCCGCCGTATAACGTGGTTAGCGGCCGCCGATAAGGGCCGGGCGACGCATGAAGAAGAGGAGCGGAATCAGCACCAGCGAGCAGATCATCATGATGCGGAAGTCGTTGAGGTAGCCGATCAGCGCGGCCTGGCGGGTGATTTCGCCGTCCCAGATCGCAAGCTGCGTCGGGTCGAGACTGACCCCGGCCGGATTCATCGGCCAGCCCGGATGATAGGGCGTGAACTTCTCGACCATGTCGGCGCGGTTCTGCTGGGTGTTGCTGGCCAGCATCGAGACCAGCACAGCGATGCCGATGCTGGCGCCCAGGTTGCGCAACAGCGCGTTGACCGCAGCTCCCTCGGTCCGCAGACGCTGCGGCAGGGTGGCAAAGGTGAGTACGGTAAGCGGCGGGAAGACGAGGCCCAGCCCGAAGCCCAGCAGGATCCCGTTCCAGATGATGCGCGACTCGCTGACGTTGAGATTGAACAGCGTCATGTCGTAGAGCGAGAGCGCCGCCAGCGCGAAGCCGATGCCGATCAGCAGGCGGGCATCGACGCGGCCGATCAGGCGCGACACCATCATCATCGACACCATCATCCCGGCGCCGCGCGGCGCCAGCACCACGCCGGTCGTGAACACGGGATAGCCCATGAGCTGCTGCAGGAAGGGCGGCATCAGGGTCGCCGTCACGATCAGCACGAGGCCCGCAAGCGCCGTGAAGCACAGTCCGACCGTGAGGTTGCGATCGCGGAACAGCTCGCGCGACAGGAACGGCTGGCGGTCCGTCATCATGTGGATCACGAACATGGCGAAGGCCACGGCAGCTATCAGCGTCTCGCCGATGATCTCGACCGAGTCGAACCAGTCGAGCATGTGGCCGCGATCGAGCATGAGCTGGAACGAGCCGATGGCGACCGCGAGAAGAGTGAAGCCCAGCAGGTCGAAGCGCCGCGGCGCGCCGTGCACGTTGTCGCGCACGAGGGCGAGGATGCCGACCGCGCACAGGATGCCGACCGGCAGGTTGACGTAAAACACCCAGCGCCACGAGAATTCATCGGTCAGCCAGCCGCCCAGCGACGGTCCGGCGATGGGGCCCAGCATCGTGCCGACCCCCCACAACGCCATCGCCTAGCCCTGCTCCTCGCGCGGATAGGTGTCCATCATGATGGCCTGCGAGACCGGCACCAGGGCCGCGCCGAACCCGCCCTGCAGGGCGCGGAACAGGACGAGCTGGTCGAGCGTCTGCGCGGCGCCGCACATCATCGACACGATGGTGAAGCCGATCACGCAGGTCGCCAAGGTCCGGCGCAGTCCGAAGCGCATGGCGCAGAAGCCGGCCAGCGGCGTCAGGATGGCGGAGGCCACGATATAGGAGGTGACGACCCAGGAGACCTGCTCCTGCGTCGCGGAGAGAGAGCCCTGGATCGACGGCAGCGCCACATTGGCGATGGTGCCGTCGAGCGCATGCATGATGGTGGCGGCCATCACCGTGAAGGTGATCAGGCGTCGGCGGCGCAGGACCGCCGGGTCGACGGCCGGCGCCATCGGCTAGGGCTTCGGTGACGCCGCGGCGCTCGGCAGGCCGAGCGACTTGGCCCATCCCGCCCACAGGCCGGCGAGCGAACGCGTGTGGCCGGTCTCGACCGCGACGGTCGTGCTCATGCCGACCCGGAGCGGCGGATCGCCTTCGCGGCAGGCGACCGAGAGACGGACCGGAATGCGCTGGACCACCTTCACCCAGTTGCCGGTGGCGTTCTGTGGTGGCAGCACGGCGAACTCCGCGCCGGTCGACTGCGAGATGCTCGCCACCGTGCCCCAGCATTCGGACTCCGGATAGGTGTCGACATGGATCAGCACCTTCTGGCCCGCCCGCACGCGCGTGAGTTCGGTCTCCTTGAAGTTGGCCTCGATCCACAGATCGCTGTCGGCGACCACCACCATCACCGGCACGCCGGCGGTGGCGTAGCTGCCCGGCACCGGGCGCTTGCTGACGATGCCGTCGATCGGCGATTCGATCGTGGTGCGGCGGAGCTGCAGCAGCGCCTCCTCGCGCATCGCCATCATCTGGCGCACGCGCGGATGGTCGTCGGCGCGAATTTTGGGATCGCCCGCCAGCGCCGCCTCGATGCGCTGCAGATCTTCCTGCGCCGCCGAGATGCGCTGGCGCGCGACCTCGAGGCCCATGCGGGCCTCCTCGAGCTTGGCAGTCGAGGCGACCTTCTTCTCCGCGAGGTCCGATTGCCGGTCGAATTCGGCCTGCGCGAAGGTCTGCTGGCTGAGCGCCGCCTTGATCTCCTCGCGCTTGGTCCGCCACTGGGCGCGCAGGCCCCGGATTTCGGCGCGCACGGTCTCGGTCTCGGCTTCGATGCGGGTCAGCGCATGACGGTAGGACTGGTCGTCGAGCCGAAACAGGAGCTGGCCACGCGAGACCCTCTCGTTCTCCTGCACCGGGACATCGACGATCAGTCCGGAAAGCTGGGTCGCGATCTGGGCGCGGTCGCCCTTCACATAGGCGTTGTCGGTGGTGACCGTGCCACCCGAGGACAGCCAGATCAGCAGCGTGGCGACCAGCACGATTGCCGGTAGCGACCACATGAAAGCGCGCGCGAGCATGCGAACGCCGAATCGCGGACGGCGCAGGGCAGCCGCCGCGATGGGCGGTGTCTGGGTGTCCAGATGCTCTCCGTCTCGCACGCTTGTATGGTCTGCCCCACTCTACCCAAGGTCAACCGGCAGGCGCGACATGGCAGCTACGCCGGCTGCGCCGGAGGTGCAGCTAGGCAGGCTGGGCCGGGCGGGCGCCATCGCGGAAGAGCTTGTAGGTGATGGCGTCGTACAGCGCGTTGTAGGAGGCGTCGACGATATTGGGCGACACGCCGATCGTGCTCCAGCGCCGTCCCTTCGCATCCGCACTCTCGATCATCACGCGCGTGGTCGCCGCCGTACCGCCTGCCGAATCGAGGATGCGGACCTTGAAGTCGACCAGCCGCATGTCCTCCAACTCGGGATAGAGCGGCACGAGCGCCTTTCGCAGCGCAGCATCGAGCGCGTTCACGGGACCGTTGCCCTCGCCCACCTCCATCGCGCGGCGGCCGGCGATGTCGAGCTTCACCGTTGCTTCCGACAGCGCCACGGTCTGGCCGCGTGCATTGACCCGCCGCTCCGCCAGCACGCGGAAGCTCTGCAGGGCGAAGTAGTCGGGCACGGTCTGCAGCTCGTGCCGCGCCAGCAGCTCGAAGCTCGCGTCCGCGCCGTCATAGGCATAGCCCTCGGACTCGCGGTCCTTCACGATCTCGAGCAGGCGCGCGACGCCGGGATGCTTGGGATCGACTTCGAGGCCGATCTGGCGGAAGCGGGCCATGATGTTGGACCGGCCGGCCTGGTCGCTGACCACGATGATGCGCTGGTTGCCGACGACTTCCGGGTCGACATGCTCGTAGGTCCTGGGGTCCTTCTCGACGGCGGACACATGCAGCCCGCCCTTGTGCGCGAAGGCGCGCGTGCCGACATAGGCCGCGCTGCGGTTGGTCGGCATGTTCAGCCGGTCGTCGAGCAGGCGCGACAGGTGCGTGAGCCGCTGCAACGCCCCATCCTTCAGCCCGGTGTCGAAGCCCATCTTCAGCACGAGATTGGGGATCAGCGCGATCATGTTGGCATTACCGCAGCGTTCGCCCAGCCCGTTGATCGTGCCCTGGACCTGGCGCACGCCCGCTCGCACCGCGGCCAGCGAGTTGGCCACGGCATTCTCGGTGTCGTTGTGCGTATGGATGCCCAGCCGGTCGCCCGGGATCTTCTTCACCACTTCGCCCACGATGCGCTCGATTTCGTGGGGCAGGGTTCCGCCGTTGGTGTCGCAGAGCACCATCCAGCGCGCACCCGCCTTTTCGGCGGCGGCGAGGCAGGCCATGGCATAGTCGGGATTGGCCTTGTAGCCGTCGAAGAAATGCTCGGCGTCGAACATCGTCTCGTCCATGCGCGTCTTCGCGTAGGCGAGCGAGTCGGAGATCATCTCGAGATATTCGGTGCGGTCGACCTCGAGCGCCACGTCAACATGGAAGTCCCAGGTCTTGCCGACCATGCAGACGTTGCGCGCCTTGGTCTGCAGGATCGCGGCGAGGCCTGGATCGTTGGCGGCGCTGCGCCCGGCACGGCGGGTCATGCCGAACGCGACGAACTTGGCGTTCAGGAACTCCGGCGGATCGGCGAAGAACCGGTCGTCGGTCGGATTGGCGCCCGGCCAACCGCCTTCAATGTAGTCGATGCCCAGCCGGTCGAGCTCGCGTGCGATCGCGGCCTTGTCGGCCACGGTGAAATCGACGCCCTGCGTCTGGGCCCCGTCCCGCAGGGTGGTGTCGAAGAGATAGACTCGGTTGTCGGTCATGTCGGCTTGCTCGTTGAGGCGCACATCATAGGGTCGAAGTGTCCGGGGGGAATAAACCTATGCAGGAGCGGGTCAAGTGCGCCCTTGAATAGGGTTGATGGCGTATCCCTATTTATGGGCCTCCTACCCGTTCGTGCCTGCCCTGTCGCTACAATAAACCACCTCATCCTGAGGAGGCGCGCAGCGCCGTCTCGAAGGATGGGCTACAAGCGCGGTGCGTGCCCCCACCCTTCGAGACGCGGCCTTCGGCCGCTCCTCAAGGTGAGGCGTGTCCAGACCGAGCCGGGCCGATCCAACGCAGTAACTGCCGTCGGCGCATTTCAGCAGGTAGACGCGGGCACCGGCTTCGTCGGACATTCGATGGCGAGCATAATCCTTAGAGAACGATCAGGGGAAGAAACGCCATGACCACCGCAACCACCATCACCGAACTGCGCACGACGCTCCTGCAGGTGCCGTGGCGGTCGTCGCCGCCGGCGGCCGGCATTCTGGCGCCGGGGCCGCGCGAGATCTTCGTGCTGGAGATCGAGACGCAGGGCGGCCTGATCGGCATGAGCTACCTGATGCCGCTGCATGGCGGGCTGCACACGCTGGACGCCTGCATGAAGGAGCTGGTCGCGCCCTATGTGATCGGCCGCGACGCCACCGAGATCGAAGGCATCTGGCAGACCCTCTACAAGAACAATTTCTGGCTGGGCCGCATGGGCGTCACCCTGGTCGCCCAGAGCGCGGTCGACATGGCGCTGTGGGACATCGTGGGCAAGCGCGCCAGCCTGCCGCTGTTCCGACTGTGGGGCGCCGCGCGGACCAAGATCCCGGCCTACGGATCGGGCTGTTTCCGCGGGCTCGGCCGCGACGGCATGATCAGCCGGGCGAAGGAGTTCACCGCCCAGGGCCTCAAGGCTATCAAGATGCAGGTGGCCCACATCCGGCCGTGGCGCGAGGACGTCGCGAACGTGAAGGCGATGCGCGAGGCGTCGTCGATGCAGACATGGACGAACTCCCAGCCGATGCCCCGGCTCTTGCTTTGGCCGGTGCGGTCGCCGGTGATGCGATGGCCGACCTGGTTGAACCGGTTCCAGCGACTTCAGCCGGTTCATGCCAAGACGGCCCAGGACGCGGAACACCGTGGCCTTGGAGACGCCGATGGTGGTGGCGATCTCGCCGCCCGTCCGGCGCTGGCGCCGCAGAACCGCTATTTGCTCGGCAATGGCAGCGGGCGTTTGCGCCGGGACGATGTGGACGCGATGAGCGGTCGTGCAGGCCTGCAACACCCTCCGATCGGTAGCGAGACACCCACTTGCGCACCGTGCCGAGGCTCACCCCCATGTCGGTGGCAACCGACATGGGTCTTTGCCCCTCATCAACAACGCGCCGCACCCGAATCTCTCGACCAGTCGGCGTCAGAACGGCAT
>CAIYWM010000747.1 GCA_903929895.1 uncultured Alphaproteobacteria bacterium | reverse complement strand
TTGAAGCTCGTCCGCCTCGACGGGTTCGAGGCGCGTCGGCCGTCGCAGCTTTCCGGCGGCCAGCAGCAGCGCGTGGCGCTGGCGCGGGCCGTGGTCTTCAAGCCCGATATCCTGCTGCTCGACGAGCCGCTGGGCGCGCTCGACCGCAAGCTGCGCGAGGAGCTGCAGGTCGAGCTGAAGCAGCTGCAGCGCACGCTGGGCGTCACGACCTTGTTGGTGACGCACGACCAGGAAGAGGCGCTGTCGCTCTCCGACCGGATCATGGTGCTGGACAAGGGCCGCACGCAGCAGGTCGCGGCGCCGACCGAGGCCTATCTCAGGCCGGCAAACCGCTTCGTCGCGGAGTTCCTGGGCATCGCGAACTTCGTCGACTTGCCCGACGGCCGCCAGGGCGTGGTGCGGCCCGAGCGGGTCCGGTTTGGCGGTGAAGGGCAGGGACGGCCGGCGCGCGTCGTCGAGGCGATCTATCTCGGGCAGATGGTGCGCTACCACCTCACCCTCGAAGGCAATCAGTCGGTCGTGGCGGCCGTGCCGTTCCTGGGCACGGCGCACGCACCGGGAGAGCGTGTCAGCGTTTCGTGGGAGTCGGCCGACGTTTGGCCAGTAACATAAAGGGGAACGAGATGAAGAGACGTACTTTCGTCGGTGCCGCCGCCGCCCTGCCGGCCGTCGGCCTCCTGTCCGGGACCGCGCGTGCGCAGTCCAAGGAAATCCGCATGATCGAATCGGGCGGCGCTTCGGGCGAATCGATCCAGAAGGGCTATATCGATCCGCTTTTCCAGAAGACCGGCATCAAGGTCGTGCGCGAGAGCCCGAGCTCGCTCGGCAAGCTGCGCGCGCTGGTCGAGAGCGGGCAGACCACCACGACGCTGTTCGAACTGGGATCGGGCGTCGTCCTGCAGGCCAAGAAGCTCGGGCTGATCGAGAAGGTCGACTGGGCTGCCGTGAATCCCGCCGCGATGTTCCCCGAGGCCAAGGACGAGTACGGTTTCGGCTACCAGTATTTCTCGACCATCATGGCGTGGCGCAAGGGCGTGAAGGAGCCGAAGAACTTCACCGAGTTCTTCGACACCAAGGCCTTCCCGGGCAAGCGCTGCCTGCCCGACTATCCGCATTACTGCCTGCCGTTCGCGCTGCAGGCGGCGGGCGTGCCGATCGACAAGCTGTTCCCGCTCGACGTCGATCTGGCCTTCAAGAAGCTGAACGAGATCAAGAAGGACGTGGCGGTGTGGTGGAAGGCGGGTGCCCAGCCGCCGCAGCTCATGAAGGACAACGAGGTCCAGTACTCGATCTGCTGGTCGGGCCGTGTCGTGGGCGATCCGGCGTTCGGCCTGAGCTTCGCGGGCGGCAAGGCCGACCTCTCCTTCATCTGCGTGGTCAAGGGCTCCAAGCCCGAGGACAAGGCGGCTGCCTGGAAGCTGATGTACGAGATGTCGCTGGCAGCGAACCAGGCCAAGGCCGCTGAAGTCATCTCCTACACCGGTCCAAGCCCGGATCTCGACAAGCTGCTGCCCCAGGACAAGCTCTGGCAGTTCCCGACCAGCAAGCAGAACAAGGACGTGCAGTACTTCGAGAACGC
>CAIYWM010000746.1 GCA_903929895.1 uncultured Alphaproteobacteria bacterium | reverse complement strand
GTCGACTTGCCACAGCCCGACGGCCCGAGAAGCGTCAGGAACTCGCCATCGGCAATCTGGAGTGAAATATCCTTCAGGACCTCAACGGCGCCGAAACTCTTCCGGACCCCGTCGATGGAAATCGTCGCCACGCGACAGTGCTCCCCACAACTCTCGCTGTGGCGTAGCCGACTTTTATTACAGTCTTTGTGCGCCGGTGGCCGGCGCCGGCTATGGGCTAGTAGCCGCCGTATTGCTTCGGCTTGCCGGGATGGTTCACGCAGAGCATTTCCGGTGACGTGATCGGCCCCATCTTGATGCGTTCTTCCTCGCACTTCTCGTACGTGAAGGGGCCGCCGAAGACCTTGGGACCGCCGCCGACGATGATGTAGGACTTTTCGAGGTACCACCCGGGACCGGTCCAGGCTTGGGTCGCGCCCGGACCGTTGCAGGCCCCCAGGGTCGTGGCCAAGGCAGCGGCCAGCAGGGGAGCCGAGAGCAGGGTCGTCCAGCGACCGATCGAACGTTCCGACATCAGCTCAGTCTCTCCCCCGGGCAATGAACGCTGCCCACGTACACCAGCTAAATTAGGCCATGGCCGCGATGTCTTCAATGCATGTAGAATGACGGTTAGGATGTGGCACATGCGCCGGCTCCTGCTCTTGCCGCTCTTCATGGCCATCGCTTCATGGCCATCGCGCCTGTTCGCACTGGATTGCGCAGTCCTCATCGGCACCGACATTCCCTTCGCCGTGACTTCCGAGATTGTCACGCGCAGGGCAGGCGAGGCGCCGACCACCCGCACCCAGCAGACGCATGTGTTCCGGAGGGGCGGGGAGGTCACGACCTACACCGTGGATTCGCCGTCCCTCTATCTCAGGACCCGCGGCGCCAATTCCCTGTTCCCGGTGGAGGCATTCTACTCGACCGAGGCCAACGACCCTCGCAAATGGACCTACTCGATCGATCCCGATGTCCGCCTGATCCCCGGCCAATCGGTCAGCTACAGCGCCGACATGAAGAGCCCCGGCGGGAAACTCAGGATGGCGGCCAGGATGACCCTCGATTTCCTCGAAGCCGGGACCCTGGACCTGGGCGGATGTCGCGTCGACGTCTTGAAATACCGGCGAACGCTCGAGGGACTGGCGGATCGCCATCCGGTCTCCAACAGCGAGGAACTCTGGTTCGCGCCTGCGCTGCGCACCACGGTCGCGTCGATCCTGCAGACCGGAGATACCGAGGTTGCCAGCACCCCGGTGGAAATATCATTGAATTTCAATCGGATAGAGTGACTTTCTCAGGTCGGCATTTATGGCGTAACGAAGGCTTTCGTTTGCAGGGCCGGCCGGGCTAATAATGCCGCGATAAGCGAACGCATCCGGGGGGATGCTGGGCCAGCTAGCGCGCCAGCAAGGTAGAATCATGGCATTGCCTGAGAAGCAGGGACTGTACGACCCACGCAACGAACACGATTCCTGCGGCGTCGGCTTCGTGGCCGATATCAAGGGGCGGAAAACGCACGCCATCGTGCGCCAGGGGCTGCAGATCCTGGTCAATCTCGACCACCGCGGCGCCGTCGGCGCCGATCCGCTGATGGGCGACGGCGCCGGCGCCATGATCCAGATCCCGGACGCGCTGTTGCGCGACTGGGCGCGCAAGGAAGGCGTCGACCTGCCGGATCCCGGCCACTACGCCGTGGCGATGTGCTTCCTGCCGCCGGATGAGAAGGCAAGAGCTTTTGCAATCAAGCGCTTCGAGCATTTCATTAAAGTGGAAAAGCAGAAGCTGGTGGGGTGGCGCGATGTGCCGACCGACCTGACGGGCCTCGGCAAGGCGGTCATCGAGTCGATGCCGGTCATCCGCATGGCGATCGTCGGCCGGGGCGCGAAAGTCGCCGACCAGGACGCGTTCGAACGCAAGGTGCTGGCGATCCGCAAGCAGACCCAGAACCCGCTGGCCGACCTCGAGAAGAAGCACAAGCTGCCGGGCCTGTCTGGGCTCTACATGCCGTCCTTCTCGTCGCGCACGGTGGTCTACAAGGGCCTGCTGCTCGCGCACCAGGTTGAGAGCTTCTATGAGGATCTGAGAAATCCTCTTTGTGAATCAGCGCTTTGCCTCGTTCACCAGAGATTCTCCACGAACACGTTCCCGTCGTGGAAACTGGCGCATCCCTACCGGTTCATCGCCCATAACGGCGAGATCAACACGGTCCGCGGCAACGTCAACTGGATGTACGC
>CAIYWM010000745.1 GCA_903929895.1 uncultured Alphaproteobacteria bacterium | reverse complement strand
TCACGTTCACGATGATGCCGCAGCGCGCATAGGTCGACTTGCCGACGCAGATCACCAGTACGTCACGCGGGATGCGGAAATATTCGACTGTCCGCGCCAGCGCGAAGGAGTTGGGCGGGATCACGCAGACGTCGGTGTTGCGGTCGACGAAGCTCTGCTGGTCGAAGTTCTTGGGATCGACCACCGACGAATTGACGTTGGTGAAGATCTTGAAGTCGGTGCCGACACGGGCGTCATAGCCATAGGACGACAGGCCATAGGAAATGACGCCTTCGCGCTTCTGGGCGTCGACGAAGGGCTCGATCATGCCCTTCTCCTGCGCCATGCGGCGAATCCAGCGGTCGGAAAGAATGCTCATCGGGCGCTTCTAAAGGAGGGAGGGGGCCGGCTCAACCGCCAGCCTTGACCGGGGCCAGGCCAACGTCCGGGCCGGAACTCCCGCCTTTGTCCGCCGGCTTCGGGACATCCCCCTTGGCGCGCGCCTGCGCCTTGCGCCGCTTCAGGTTTTCGCGCAGAGCAGCAGCGAGCCGTTCGGCGCGTTCGTCCTTCTCCGGAACAGGTTTCGAGGGGGTCGCCATGGTCGGGAGGATACACCATTGATCGAGGCCCTGCGCACGCCAGATGAGCGGTTTGCCAATCTTCCGGATTGGCCTTTTGGCCCGAACTACCTGGAGCGGCCCGATGCGCTGCGCCTGCACTATGTCGACGAGGGCCCCCGGGATGCCGGGAAAACCTTCCTCTGCCTGCACGGCCAGCCCACCTGGAGCTATCTGTACAGGCGCATGATTCCCCATTTCACGGCGGCCGGGCACCGGGCCGTCGCGCCGGATTTCCTCGGTTTCGGCCGGTCGGACAAACCGACAGACGAAGCCCTCTATACGTTCGAGTTCCATCGCGACACGATGCTTGGCGTGATCGAGGCGCTCGACCTCCGCAACATCGTGCTGGTCGTGCAGGACTGGGGCGGCCTGATCGGCCTGACCCTGCCGATGGCCGCGCCCGAGCGCTACACGGCGCTGTTGGTCATGAACACCGACCTCGGCACCGGCGATCGCCCACTCGGCCAGGGGTTCCTCGCCTGGCGCGACTTCTCCAACCGCAATCCCGACCTGAATATTGCCGGCCTGATGAAGCGCGCCTGTCCGCATCTCTCCGATGCCGAAGCGGCCGCCTATGGCGCACCCTATTCCGATTCGTCCTACAAAGCGGGAGTCCGACGCTTCCCCAATCTCGTGCCCGACAGGCCGGACGTCGGCGGCGCCGCCCTGTCCCGCGAGGCCCGCACCTTCTGGCGCGAGCGCTGGACCGGCAAGAGCTTGATGGCGATAGGCATGAAGGATCCCGTCCTGGGCCCGCCGGTCATGCGCGAACTTCACACCGTCATCCGCAATTGTCCGCCGCCCTTGGAGATCGCCGACGGCGGACACTTCGTTCAGGAGTGGGGCGATGAAATCGCCCGCGAGGCCCTGGCGAAGCTATAGCTCAGTCGCCCGCCGCCGGGGCCTCGATGGGCTCGCCGGCGCCGCGCTTCTTCGAGTGGTCCGCAGCCAGCATGACGTAGACGGCCGGCACTACGAACAGGGTGAAGAGCGTGCCTACCGCCAGGCCGCTGGCGATCACCAGACCCATCGAGAAGCGCGACAGGGCGCCGGCGCCGGTGGCGACGATCAAGGGCACGACACCCAGCACCATCGCCGCCGTGGTCATCAGGATCGGCCGCAGACGGATGGCGGCGGCCTCCTGGATGGCCTCGCGCCGCGACTTGCCGGCTTCCTGAAGTTCGTTGGCGACCTCGACGATCAGGATGCCGTGCTTGCTGATCAGGCCCATCAGGGTGACGAGGCCGACTTGGGTGTAGATATTCAGGGTAGCACCCGGCATGCCCACCGTGCTCAGCGCCATCAGGAAGATGAGCGCGCCGGCGATCGACATCGGGACCGAGAACAGGATGATCAGCGGATCGCGGAAGCTCTCGAACAGGGCCGCGAGCGACAGGTAGATGATGATCAGCGCGAAGCCGAAGGTGACGACGAAGCCGCCGCTCTCCTGCACGTACTGGCGCGACGCGCCGCCATAGTCGATCGAGTAGCCCTGGGGCAGCGTGCGCTGCGCCAGTTCCTTCAGCGTCTGCAGCGCCTCGGCCTGCGACACGCCCGGGAAAGCGACGCCCTGGATGGTGGCGCTGTTGAGCTGCTGGAAGTGGTTGAGCGACTGCGGAATCGCCTTGGTGGCGATCGATGCCACGGTCGACAGCGGCACCGTCGTGCCGTCACCGGCCTTGATGTGATAGTCGAGGATCTGGTCGATGTTCTGGCGCGAGGACTGCTGGACCTGCGGGATCACCTTGTAGGACCGGCCGTCGAGGGCGAAGTAGTTGACGTAGCCGCCGCCCAGCATCGAACCCAGGGCGCCGCCGATGTCGCTCATCTTCAGGCCGAGCGCCGAGGCCTTGTCGCGATCGATCACGACCGTGGCCTGTGGCGCATCGATTTTGAGGTCGGTGTTGAGGAAGATGAAGCGGCCGGTGGCGAGCGCTTCCTGCAGGAACTTCTGCGCCACGTCGTTGAGCGCGTCGAATCCGCCGGTCGTGTTGATCACGAACTGGATCGGCAGACCGTCCGAGCCGGGCAGAGGGGGCGGCTGGAAGGCCACGACCTGGGCGCCCGCAACGCCCGCCAGTTCCTGCTGCACGATCGGCTGCAGCTGATTGGAGGTCAGGGTGCGCTGGTCCCACGGCTTCAGAACGTAACCCGCGATCGACTGACCGGGTACGTCGAGCTGGAAGACGTGATCCGTCTCAGGATGGCTGGCACCGATCTTGTAGATCTCGCGCGAATAGATCTGGCGCTGGTCGATGGTCGAGTTCGGTGCCGAGGTTGCAAAGCCGATAATGATGCCCTGGTCCTCCTGCGGCGCCAGCTCGCTGCTGGTGGCCGAGTAGAGGAAGTAGATACTGCCGAGTACCAGCACGGCGAAGGTCGCCGTCACCGGCAGGTAGTTGAGGCTGCCGGTCAACCAGCGGGAATAACCGCGCCGCAGCCTGTCGAACACGTTGTCGATGCCGCGGATCACGCGCGCTTCCAGGCCGCGGTCGTCGTGACCGTGCGGCTTCAGCATCCGCGAGCACATCATGGGCGAGAGGGTCAGCGCCACGACTGCCGAGATGGTGAC
>CAIYWM010000744.1 GCA_903929895.1 uncultured Alphaproteobacteria bacterium | reverse complement strand
CGTATTCACGCCGGTGAACCACGAATTGACGTCGTTGGACAGGAGACCGACCGACGCCTCGTGGACCGTCATCATCCAGTGCTTCACCCCGTCGGCCCGGGCGTCGATGCGGGTCAGGCCGCGATCGCGCATGAAGCGCAGCAGGTCGGTCACCCACTCGACATTGTATTCGATGCTGCGCGGGATGTTGCCAAGCGCCGTGTGCGGCCCGAGCAGCATCAACATGTTGGGGAAGCCTTCGACCGACATGCCCACGAAGGTCTCCGCGCCCTCCGCCCATTTGTCCTTCAGCCTTTCGCCGCCGACCCCGCGGATGTCGATGCGGTCGAAGGCGCCGGTCAAGGCGTCGAACCCCGTGGCGTAGATGATCATGTCGAAGTCGTGGTCGCCTGCACTGGTGCGTATGCCAGTCGGCGTGACCCTCTCGATCGGCGTCTCGGTGAGATCCACCAGCTCGACGTTGGGCTGATTATAGACCTCGTAATACCGTGTCTCGAGCGGCACCCGGCGGGTTCCGAAGCCGTGATTCTTCGGAATGAGCTTCTCGGCGACCCTGGGGTCCTTCACACGACTCCTGATCTTGCGGGCGACGAAATCGGAGATCAGCGCATTGGCGTCCTTGTTGGTCAGGATGTCGTTGAAATTGCCGACCCAGATCCCGAATCCGGGTTCGCCGTAGAGCTTCTCGAAGAAGGCCTCCCTCTCCTCCGGCGTCACGTCGAAGGTGCCGCGCGGATCGGCGGTGTGCAGGAAACAGGCGAAGGTCTCCTGGCAACGCTGGAAAATGTCCGGATAGTCGGACCGGATGCGCGCCATCTCGGCGGCATCGATCTTGCGGTTGTGCAGGGGCGCGCACCAGTTGGGCGTGCGCTGGAACACGGTCAGATGGTTCGCGGTCTTCGCCACTTCCTGGATGGTCTGCACGCCGGTCGCGCCCGTGCCGATCACCGCCACGCGCTTGCCCTCGAAACTCACCGGCTCGTGCGGCCAACGGGCGGTATGGCAGCTCTGGCCCTTGAACGAGTCGACGCCCTCGATCCGCGGCATCGTGAAGGCCGACAGTGGCCCGATCGCGGTGATCAGGAACCGCGCGGCGTGCTGGCTGCCATCCTCAAGGGTGACCCGCCAACTCCGGCTTTCCTCGTGCCAATGGGCAGACACAACCTTGCTACGCAACTGGATGTCGCGGCGCAGATCGAACTTGTCGGCGACATGGTTGAGGTAACGCAGCGTCTCGGGCTGAGGCGAGAAATGCTCGGTCCAGTCCCATTCCTCCAGCAGTTCCTGGGAGAAGGAGTAACCGTAGGAGTAGCTCTCCGAATCGAAGCGTGCCCCCGGATACCGGTTCCAGTACCAGGTGCCGCCGACACCCGTTCCAGACTCGAACACTCGGACTTTCAGGCCGAGCTCGCGAAGCCGGTAGAGCTGGAAGAGGCCGGACATGCCGGCCCCGATGATGATGGCGTCGAAATCGGAGAGCTGGTCGGAGGACATCCGATACCCTAGCGGCGAGTGTGGCCCGTCTGCAACGCATCGCCACCGCACAGCGGCCCAGGCGCATCGGACGCAACCGATTCCTACCGCTCCCGTTGCGGCGCATCTACTGCAGGCAAAGGAGCCGCCATGATCAAGTCTATCGTTCTCGTAACGCTTGTCGGCACCGTCGTCGCGGGCTGCTCAGTCCGCAGCGAACGTGTCGTGGAGGTTCCCGCCTCGACGACGACCCAGCGGACAACGACCGTCTCGTCCGATCCCTATACCCCGACGACGACGACCACGACCTATACGACGCCCACCCGCTAGCTTTGGCTGACGACGGCGCGGCTTACCGGACCGCGGCGAGCCGCGCCTTCACTTTTTCCAGATAGAGTTCGCGCGACCTCTGGGTCGAATGGTCCATGTCGTAGTGGGCCAGCCAGAACGTCGACACGTGCCTGGCACACATCGGCTGAAGGCCACGCCTGAAGACCTTTCGCCCCGGATCGCCGGCGTAGAGACGGACGACCCACCAGGGCGTGCCGAAGGTGGTTACGACCCCCAGCAGCCTGATGTTGTGGAGTTTCGGCTCGAGGTGGTTGTCCCTGGCGTCGTAGACGAAGGCTGTCCCCGGTCCCCACACCCGATCGAAGTAGCCCTTCAACATGGCCGGCATCGAAAACCACCAGTGAGGAAAGCAGAAGACCACGCCTTCGACGCTGGTCAGCGTTTCGACGTATTGGGCGACGGCCGAGTCGTCATAGCCGTTTCCCATGTAGGTCCGGCGCTCGGCTTCGGTCATCGCGGGCTGGAAGTGCTCGCGATAGAGATCGGTTGCGACGACGTCGTGACCGTTGTTCCGCAAGGTGTCCACGATCACGTGGAAAAGCGCGTGGTTGAAGCTGTCTTCAAGCGGATGGCAGTGAATGACCTGGATACGCATGACGACGTTCTCCCGGCCTACCGCCCCGGACAGGTCGCGGCATAGTAGGCGTCGGCGGGGCAAGAGTTGCCATTCGGAAGCGTGCAGGTGCCCTGCTCCGGGTTTGCGCCGGGCGCCGAGACGACCGAATAGCGACCGCCGGTGATGGCGCAGTAACGCCCCGCCGGGGTAGCGAAGCCGGTCACGCGCAGGCCGCTCTTTGGACACTCTCCTCGAAACAGCGCCCACTCCTCACACTGGTAATTGTCCGTGAAGGTGCAGACCCCGAACTGGCCGCCATCGGGCCGCCGTTCGATCGTCAGGGTCCCGCCCTGCTGCGTGCAGTTGACCGAGGCCGGGTTCGCAAGCTGCGGCTGCGCCCCGGCGCCCGCTGGCCACAGCAGAATGATAACTGAAACCAGGATCCGGTACATGCAGGCCTCCTGTCCCACCCTATACGAAGCGGTGCATTGCGTCCGGCACCGGTCCGGGGCCAGACTGCGGAGGAATTCGACATGAGCGCGCCTTCGCCCCCTCTCCCCGACGACAGCATCAAGCGACTGCTGCCCTGGCTGGTCGCCGTGGCGTTCTTCATGCAGTCGCTCGACACGACCATCCTGAACACCGCGGTGCCGGCCATCGCCCAGGCCATGGACGTGACGCCCCTCGACGTGAAATCGGTGCTGGCCAGCTATACGTTGAGTCTTGCCGTGTTCATTCCGGTGAGCGGCTGGATGGCGGACCGGTTCGGGACGCGCCGCGTCTTCGTGGCGGCGATTGCCCTTTTCTGCTTCGGATCACTGCTCTGTGGCCTCTCGACCAGCCTTGAGATGCTGGTGGCCTGCCGCGTTCTGCAGGGTGCGGGCGGAGCCATGATGATGCCGGTCGGCCGCATGACGCTCGCGCGCACCTACGGGAAGGCCGATCTGGTCAGGGCCATGAGCTTCGTCGCCATCCCGAGTCTGATCGGCCCGATGATCGGGCCGGTGGCAGGCGGCGCCATCGTCCACTGGCTGCACTGGAGCATCGTCTTCTTCGTCAACATCCCGGTCGGACTGGTGGGACTCTACTTCGTTGGCCGCTACCTGCCGGACTATCGCGAGGAGAAGACCCATCCGCTGGACGTGCTGGGCTTGGTGCTGTTCGGCGGCGGCATCGCACTCCTCTCCTATGTGCTTGAGGTCTTCGGCGACAACAAGCTCACCGGCCAGGAAGCGATCGTGCTGCTCGCGGTTGCGGCGGTGCTGCTCGCGGGCTACGGCATCCGCGCCACGATGACGGCCTTCCCGCTGCTCAATCTCGGCCTGTTCCGGATTCGCACCTTCCGGGCGGCCGTGAACGGTGGGTTCTTCACCCGGCTGGGTCTGGGCGGCATCCCGTTCCTGTTCCCCCTGCTCTACCAGATCGGCCTCGGCTTCTCGCCGATCCAGTCGGGCCTGCTGGTCCTGCCCCAGGCCATCGCCTCGATCGGGCTCAAGAGCTTCATGCCGGCGATCCTGGCGCGCTTCGGCTATCGCAACGTGCTGGTCTTCAACACGATCGTGGTCGGCCTGCTCATCATGTCGTTTGCCACGGTGGGCGCGGAGACCCCGATCTGGCGCATCGTGGTGCAGGCCTTCGTGCTCGGCCTGTTCACGTCGATGCAATACACCAGCATGAACACGCTGGTTTATGCCGACGTTTCCGGATCGCAGACGAGCGGCGCCAGTACGATCGCGTCCACCGGTCAGCAGCTTTCGATCAGTTTTGGCGTGGCCGGCGCTTCCCTGATCGCCGCGATGTTCGTCCCGGCCGAGATGCACTCCCATGCAGGCGCGATGATCTACGGTGTGGAGCGAGCCTTTCTGATCCTGGGCATCATGACGATCGCATCATCCGTCGTGTTCATGGAACTGAAGGCCGATGACGGCGGCGACATCAGCAAGCACGACACGCCCGCCGGCCACCCGCACGAGCATTAGTTGAGGCGCCAGATCGTGACGTTCAGGATCGTCGCGAAGGAGATCCAGGCCAGATAGGGCACGAGCAGCATCGCCGCGGGACCGTCGATTCGCCGGAACATGAGCGCCGTCGCCAGCACCAACAGGTCGAGCACGAGGATCACCGCAACTGCGAGCCCGGGGTCGCGGAGCCCGAAGAAGGCGACGCTCCAGCCCAGGTTGACCGCCAGCTGCAGGGCGAAGATCGCGAGCGGCCCGCGGGCGGTATCGCGGTCGGTCGCTCGCCACACCCGCCAGGCCGCAACGCCCATCATGATGTAGAGCGTGGTCCAGACCGGGCCGAAGATCCAGTTGGGGGGATTGAACGATGGCTTGGCGAGCGTCGAATACCAGGTCGTCACGCTGGTGTTGGTCACGGCGCCGCCCAGCCCCCCGATGGCGAGGCAGATGCCGACGAAGAGCACGAGCGCAAGGATGTCCCTGCCGGTTCCGAGATCACTACGTTTGCTGCTCATGACAGGAGGCTCGCTCCGACGTTGATTGTGAGGGCGAGGATCGCCGTATTGAATACGAAGGAAACGATGCCGTGGACGAGTGTCACGCGCCGCATGGCCGGCGAGACGGTGCCGACATCCCCGGTCTGGGCCGCGCAGCCGATCACGAACGCGTAGTAGAGGAAGTCGCCGTAGTCCGGCGGGCGGTCGCCCGGGAATTCCAGGCCGCCCGGCCCGTCATCGTCCGGCCGATAGTAGATGTTGGCGTAGTGCAGGGTGAACACGAGATGTGTGAACGTCCACGAGAGGGCGACGGTTGCGCCCGTGAGCACGAGGGCATGCCATAGGGGACCGTGCGGCGACTTGAGAACGGCAAGTTCCGAAAAGATCGTGGCAAAGCTTGCGCTGGCACTCACGATCACCACCAGGAGAATCACCCAGTCGCCTTCGTCGTAGTACGCGGCCCGTGCGTAGCAGGTTTCCACTGTGGACCTGGCGATCATGCCCAGCGTCATGACGATGTAGGCCAGGGCCGTCAGATCCCAGGCGAGCAGCCCCCTCGTTTCGATTCTGATGTCCTGCGGGAGGAGCAGGAACAGCACGAGACCAGCAGCCAGCGCGATCAGCAGCCTCGTGCGGGCATGGACGAAGCGGCGAAAGCCACGGGGTGGGACGGTCGACTTGGTCATTCTGGTTCCATACCGCACTCTGGCATCTCGGCGGCGGACGGCAATCGCTGTAAAGTCCCGGCATGTTGTTCGACGCAATGGATCTGGCCGCCACCTTCGTATTCGCCATCAGTGGCGCCACGCGGGGCGTGCGAAAGCAGCTGGATTTATTCGGGGTGCTGGTCGTCGCCTGGCTGGCCGGGGTTGCCGGCGGACTCGCACGCGACCTGCTGATCGGCGCCGTGCCGCCGGCCGCCATCGTGGACTGGCGCTATCTCGCGGCGACGGCAGCGGCAGGGCTGGTAGGGTTCTTCGCATCGGACTTGATCGACCGGTTGCGCACGCCGGTTCTCCTGTTCGACGCCGCCGGCCTCTGCCTGTTCGCCGTCACCGGCACCGAGAAGGCCCTGCTCTACGGCCTCAACCCCCTGATGGCGGCCATACTGGGCACAGTGACCTGCATCGGCGGTGGGGTAGCGCGCGACCTGCTCACCCTGCAGGTCCCCACGGTCCTTCGCTCAGAACTCTACGCCGTGGCAGCCCTCGCGGGCGCTGGCACGATCTCCCTCGGGTACTGGGCGGGCTGGCCCATGCTCCCGACGGCCCTGGCGGGCGCCGGCATCTGCCTGTTCCTCCGGCTGATGTCGATCTACCGAGGGTGGCGCCTGCCCGTTGCCGTGACCCGGCATAAGTTTCATCCAGAAACTGACTAATTTTCCGCCTTCTTCTCGCCAGAATGCCCGCCGCGCCCTTGCCGGTCCGGTGCATGGACGCTAAACACACGGCCGTCATTTTGTCGCAAGCGGCGTGGGGGAAAAAAGCAGCATGGCGACGAAGAAGAAGGCCAAGTCGACTGAAACTGCGCCCGCAGCCAAGGCCGCCAAGAAGTTGACGGAAAAGGCGAATTCGGACCGAGCCAGCGGCACGCCGGAAGCGCGCGACACCGCCCGTCTCCTGCTGGAGATCGAGGCCATCCATTGCCGGCCCGACAACCCGTACATCTTCACCTCGGGCCGGGCGAGCCCGGTCTACATCGACTGCCGCAAGATCATCTCGTTCCCTGAAGCCCGGGCCAAGATCATGGCGCACGCTTACAAAGCGATCGATAAGGCGATCGGCTGGAACAAGATCGACGTGGTGGCCGGCGGTGAGACCGCGGGCATCCCCTTTGCCGCCTTTCTGGCTGCCCTTTCCAAGAAGCCGATGATCTACGTGCGCAAGCAGCCCAAGGGTTTCGGGCGGATGGCGCAGATCGAGGGCGAGTTGAAGCCCGGCAAGCGCGTCCTGCTGGTCGAGGACCTCGCGACCGACGGCGGCAGCAAGCTGGTCTTCATCGAGGCGCTGAAGAAGGCCGAGGCGAAGGTCACGGACTGTTTCGTGGTCTTCCACTACGGCATCTTCCCGCAGAGCATCGAGATGCTGGCCGCGGCCGGCGTGAAGCTGCATGCGCTGGCCACCTGGTGGGACGCGCTGGAAGCGGCCGAAAAGCATAAGTATTTTGACGAGATGGGCCTGACCGAGACTCGCGCCTTCCTGGAGGCGCCGGAGAAGTGGTCAGCCAGCCATGGCGGCCGCCCGCCGTCACGCGCGCTGGGCCGCTAGCCACCTCTTTGCTACGGTGCGGCGGACATGATCCGCCGCCTCCTCTCGACCGTGCTGGCGCTCGGCGCCCTCGCCTCTCCTGCCGCCGTCATGGCGCAGGCCAAGGACGAACTCGTCGTCGCCATGACGCAGATGCCGGGGACCTGGAACCCGATCATCAGTTCCATGCTGGCCAAGTCGCTGATCGCCAACATGACCGCACGGCCGGTCACGGCCTACGACGCCGACTGGAAGCTCGTCTGCCTTGTCTGCACCGAACTGCCCACCATCGAGAACGGCAAGGCTCGCGTGGTCGATCTTGCCGATGGCAAGAAAGGCATGGAGATCGACGTCGAGCTGCGCGACATGCGCTGGGGTGACGGCACTCCCGTGTCGGCCAAGGACGTGGCCTTCACCCTGGAAGTCGGGCAGCACCCGCTGTCGGGGGTGGCCTCTTCAGAGGGTTACAAACGGATCATCAAGCTCGACGTGAAGGACGACCGTCGCTTCACCATGACGATCGACCGCGTCACCTTCGACTACAACAGCATCGGCCTGCAGTTGCTGCCGGCGCACATCGAGAAGCCGATCTTCGACGCCAATCCAGCCGAGTATCGCAACAAGACCGCCTACGACACCCAAACGACCAATCCCGGCCTCGCCTTCGGCCCCTTCCGCCTCACCGAGATCGTTCCGGGCAGCCGGGTCGTGCTGGAGCAGAATCCGACCTGGACGGGCGAGAAGCCGCATTTCAAGCGCATCACCGTGCGCATTATCGAGAACACCGCGGCGCTGGAAGCCAACCTGCTGTCGGGCAGCGTCGACTATGTGCTGGGCGAGCTCGGCCTGTCGCTCGACCAGGCCATCGCCTTCGAGAAGCGCCACAAGGACAAGTACAACGTCGTCTACAAGCCGGCGCTGATCTGGGAGCATATCGACGTCAACCTCGACAACAAGCTGCTGGCCGACCGGCGGGTGCGCCAGGCCATGTTGCTGGCCATCGACCGCAAGGCCATCTCGGAGAAACTCTTCGAGGGCAAGCAGCCGATCGCCCATGGCGGCATCAGTGACCTCGATCCGATGTTCAGCCCTGCCGCCCGCCAGTATGGCTACGACCCTGCGGCGGCCCGCAAGCTGCTCGACGAGGCGGGATTCTCCACCTTCCGCAACAACGTCCGCCACAATGCGGCAGGCGAGAAGCTGTCGATCGAGCTAGGCACGACCGCGGGCAACCGCGTGCGCGAGCTGGTGGCGCAGGTGATCCAGAGCCAGCTCCGCCAGGTCGGTATCGAGGTGCGCCTCAAGGCCGAGACGCCGCGCATCTTCTTCGATGCGATGGGCAAGCGGACTTACGGCGGCCTCGGCATGTACGCCTGGGTACAGCGGCCGGAGGGCGTTCCGCGCTCGTCGCTCCATTCCAAGGAGATTCCCTCGGCCGCCAACGGCTGGAGCGGGCAGAACTATCCGGGCTATGCCAATCCCGAGATGGACAAGGCGCTCGACGCTGCCGAGCGGGAACTTGACGCCGTCAAGCGGCGCGCCCTATTCGCCGAGATCCAGAAGCTGGCGGCCGACGACCTGCCCTCCCTGCCACTGTTCTTCCGTGTCGATCCCTTCGTGATCCCCAAACCACTCAAGGGCGTGACGCCGACTGGCACGCTCAACAGCTCGACCTTGTGGGTCGAGCTGTGGCACTGGGAAAACTAGATGACGGCAAGATCGCCAGGATGAGGGCATGAGCCGCTATTTCGTGGCGCGCGGCGTCCAGACCGCCGTCACGCTCCTCCTGATGAGCCTCGTCGTCTATCTGCTGATCGGGCTGATGCCGGGCGATCCGATCGACATGATGATCTCGGGCGATCCGACCATGACCAGTCAGGACGCCGCGCGCCTGCGCGCCGCCTACGGTCTCGACAAGCCACTGCTCGAGCGATACCTCGCCTGGCTCCTGCAGGCGCTGCAGGGCAATTTCGGCTACTCGCGCTCCTTCGGCCAGCCGGTGCTGACGGTGCTATGGCCGCGCCTTCTCAACACGCTGCTGCTGGCCAGCCTTGCCTTCGTGATCTCGGTAGCGATCGCCCTGCCGCTCGGCATGTGGGCGGCCGCCCATCCGCGCAGCCGGGCCGACTACCTGATCAATCTCCTGTGCTTCGGCGGTATCTCCGCACCGCCGTTCTGGCTGGCGCTGCTGCTGATCACCCTGTTCGCCGTGAAACTGGGCTGGCTTCCGGCCGGCGGCATGGCGGACATCCGCCCCGGCATGCCCTGGTCCTTGGCACTGACCGAGCAGCTCCGCCATCTGGCGCTGCCGGTCCTCACCCTCACCCTCGTCCAGCTCGGCGGCTACACCCGCTTCATGCGCGGCG
>CAIYWM010000743.1 GCA_903929895.1 uncultured Alphaproteobacteria bacterium | reverse complement strand
CTATTATTATGCCGGCACGATGGGCCTGGTGCAGCGCGACGGCATCAACCGCCTGCGCCATGCGATGAAGTATTCGCGCTGGTTCTCGACCATCTGCGTCACGCTTTCCGACACCGGCTGGATCGCCGGCGTCGGCGCCAAGCGCGGCGCGGACGTGCGGGAGATCGACGAACATGCCGAGCTGGTGGTGATCTGGGGCGGCAATCCCGTGAACACCCAGGTCAACGTCATGACCCACGCGATGAAGGCCAAGAAGAGGGGCGCCAAGCTCGTCGTCGTCGATCCTTATCGCACGGGCACCGCCGACCAGGCCGACATCCACCTCGCAGTGCGTCCCGGCACGGACGGCGCGCTGGCGGTGGGCGTGATGCACGTCCTCTTCAAGGAGGGCTATGCCGACTGGGATTATTTGCGGAAGTACACCGACGCGCCGGATGAACTGGCGGCGCATGTCGCGACGCGCACGCCGGAATGGGCGTCGAAGATCACCGGCCTTTCGGTCGACGAGATCGTGTCCTTTGCGCGTCTCTACGGGCAGAGCAAGGCGTCGTTCATCCGTTGCCATCACGGTTTCAGCCGCAGCCGCAACGGCGCGGCCAACATGCATGCCGTGACCTGCCTGCCGGCTGTGACGGGGGCGTGGAAGTACAAGGGCGGCGGCGCGCTCTACGGCCATACCGGCATGTATCCGATCAACAAGACGCTGATCGAAGGGCTCGACATGGTCGATCCGTCGATCCGCGATCTTGACCAGTCGCGCCTGGGCCCGGTGCTCACCAACGATCCCGAGGCGCTGAAGAACGGGCCGCCGGTCACCGGCCTGCTGATCCAGAACACCAACCCGGCGATGGTCTGTCCGGAACTCGAGCTGGTCCACAAGGGCTTCAAGCGCGAAGACCTGTTCACCTGCGTGCACGAGCAGTTCATGACCGAGACGGCGGCCTTCGCCGACATCGTGCTGCCCGCCACCATGTTCCTCGAACACGACGACTTCTACACAGCCAGCGGCCACACTTTCTTCCAGGTGGCCAAAGCGGTGATTGACGCGCCGGGCGAGTGCCGCGAGAACCACTTCGTGATTTCTGAACTCGCAAAGCGCCTGGGAGCCAAGCATCGCGGCTTCGACATGACACCGTGGGAGATCATGGACGAGACGCTCAAGGTCTCGGGTATGTGGGACGCCGAGACGAACTGGCAGAAGGGTGGCCAGGACTTCCATCTGGGCTTCGAGACGTCGCACTTCCTCGACGGCTTTGCCTGGCCCGACAAGAAGTTCCGCTTCAAGCCCGACTGGGCGGCCTATGGACCGCGCGGCAAGGAAATGCCGGTGCTGCCCGACCATTTCGACGTGATCGACAATGCCACCGACGACAAGCCGTTCAGGCTGGTCGCGGCGCCGGCGCGCACCTTCCTCAACTCGACCTTCACCGAGACGCCCAGCTCGCAGAAGCGCGAGGTCCGGCCGACGGCGCTGATGAATCCCGACGACTGCACCGCCATGGGCATCGTCGAGGGCGAGCGGCTCGAGATCGGCAACGAGCGCGGCAAGACCATGGTCAATGCCAAGCCGCGCGCAGGCCAGCAGAAGGGCGTGGTCGTCGTCGAGGGCATCTGGCCCAACCGCAACTTCGAGACCGGCATCGGCATCAATGCGCTGACCTCGGCCGATCCCGGCTGGCCCAATGGTGGTGCGGTGTTCCACGACACCGCCGTCTGGATCCGCAAGGCCCAGTGAGCGAGGCATTCCAACCAGCGCCCAATCCGAGCATCGCCCAGACGCAGGCCCTTCGGATCGAGGGCCGCGGCCACGTCCTCGTGATCGGCAACGAGAAGGGCGGCTCGGGCAAGTCGACGACGGCGCTGCACATCGCCGTCTCGCTGATGAGGGACGGCGCGCGCGTCGCGACGCTCGACCTCGATGCCCGGCAGGGAACGCTCAGCCGCTATATCGAGAACCGCGCGGCCTATGCGAAGAAGAACGGCGTCGAGCTGCCGATGCCGCTGCATACGCCAGTGATGATCTCGACACTGAACGATCGTCGCGAGGCCGAAGCCGATGAGCGTGCGCGGCTGGCGGCGGCGCTGGAGCCCGCGGTCGGGGCTGCCGATTTCGTGATCGTCGACACGCCGGGCAGCGACACCCATCTCAGCCGGCTGGCCCACACCTGGGCCGACACGCTGCTGACGCCGCTGAACGACAGCTTCATCGATCTTGACCTGCTGGCGCGCGTCGATCCTGAGACACTGAAGATCGTGCGGCCTTCGATCTATGCGGAGGCCGTCTGGAAGCAGCGCCAGATTCGCGCCGTCGAGGGGGGCCGGCCGGTCGACTGGATCGTGATGCGCAATCGCCTTTCGTCGCTGGCGGCCCGCAACAAGCGCGACATGGGCAACGTGATCGAGGCGCTGGCCAAGCGGATCGGCTTCCGGGTCGCAGCGGGCCTCAGCGAGCGCGTGATCTACAAGGAGCTTTTCCTGAGCGGTCTCACGCTGCTCGATCTGAAGCGCGGCAGCGGCGGCAGCGGGCCGTCCCTGACCCTGAGCCATGTCGCGGCGCGTCAGGAAGTCCGCGATCTCGTGGCCTCGCTCAACCTGCCGGGGGTCGCTCCTGCAGAAGTGGACGTGCCCGCGATAGAAGAAGCCACAGAAGCCCCGCCACCTGCAGAATGAACAGCAGGCCGAACGACCAAGTGTAGCCGTCCGGCGCGTAGCCTGTCGCGGTGCGCGGCCACAGGTCGACGACTTTTCCGATCGCCCACTGTCCGCCGAAGATCACCGTGAAGACCACGAGATTGCAGCTGGTGCTGACCCGGCCGGCATATTGTGGGGGGAACGATCGCGCGAGCAACGGCATGTACTGGATTGGATAGGCGCCGAGGAAGCCGAATAGCAGCCAGGCCACGACTGGATAGAAAGACGGCAGGAAGGCGAGCCAGGCGCAGACCAGCGCGAACAGGGTGCTGATGAAGTTGGCGGAGGCGAAGTCGCTGACGCCGACGCGGCGGAAGGCGCCGGCCAGCACGCCGCTCAACGCAAAGCCCGCCGTCATTACCGCCGTGGTGTAGAGCTGGATGTCGGCGCGGGTCTCGGTGCTGGAGAAGCCGCCGACATCGCGCAGCCAGGGGCCGATCCACAGCGTGATCGCGGCGATGAACGCCATCTGCTGGAAGGTGAGCAGCGGCTGGATGCGCCAGAAGAAGCCATTGGTCAGAACGATGCCGGTGATGCGGAACTGGTCGCGCAGCGTTCCGGGTGCCGCCGGCGCGCCGCGTTCCGGCACCACGGTGAACAGGATCGCAGAGACGACGAGGCAGACCCCGGCGAGCCAGAAGAACAGGCCCTGCCAGCTGATGACCGAAAGCGACCACTGGATCGGCAGGGTCGCGGCCATCGCACCCAGCCCGCCCGCCATCATGTGGAAGCCGGTGATGAGGCCCCAGCGCTCCGGCGGATACCACAGCGTGATCGCCTTGATGGCGGCCATCAGCCCGCCGGCGAAGCCCAGCCCGATCAGCACGCGGGCCACGATCAGCTCGCCGAGCGACAGGCTCAGCCCAAAGAGGGCCGAGCCGATCGCCGCCATCGCCAGCAGTACCGCCTGCACGCGGCGCGGCCCGTAGCGGTCGAGCATGACGCCGAGGATCGGTTGGCATCCGGCGAAGAACAGGAAGAAGGCCGAGGTGAGGAGGCCGAGGTCGCCCGCACTGATGCCGACATCCCGTTCGAGATACGGGAAGATCACCGCGTTCACGCCGCGGAAGATGTACGAGAGGAAATAGGCGAGCGCGAACGGAACGAAGACGCGCAGCAGCAGCGTGGCGAAGGTGGGGGCGTTTCCGGTCATGCTTCAATGTTGGCGCGAACGCGCGGCTGCACCATATTGAACGCATCGCAGAGGGTCAAAGGACATGGCCGAGGACCGAAATCGCAACGTCCCGTCTACCGCAGGTGCGAATGCCGTGGATGCGTTCGTGCGCGAAGTCGGCAAACTGCCGGTCGATCGCGCGCCGGGTGGACGCGGGCGCCTGCTGTTCGCCATGGATGCGACAGCGAGCCGCGAACCGACCTGGGATCACGCCTGCGCCATCCAGGGCGAAATGTTCGTGGCGGCGGATACGCTGGGCGGGCTCGACGTGCGGCTCGCCTTCTATCGCGGCTTCGAGGAATTCAAGGTCAGCAAGTGGACCTCGGACGGCCGGGAACTCGCACGCCTCATGAGTGCAGTGCGCTGCGGCGCCGGCCGCACCCAGATCGCGCGGCTGCTGCGCTATGCCGGCGAGCTGCGCCGCGAGAGCCGGCTCGATGCCGTGGTCTTCGTCGGCGATTGCTGTGAGGAAGACGTCGATGCGATCGGCCATGAGGCGGGCCAGCTCGGGTTGCTCGGCCTGCCGGTGTTCGTCTTCCAGGAGGGCGAGGACCGAGCGGCGTCGCGGCTGTTTCCCCAGATCGCGAAGCTGACGCGTGGGGCCTACTGCAAGTTCGACCGGTCGAGCCCCGATCAGCTCAAGCGCCTGCTCGGCGCCGTCGCCGCCTATGCCGCCGGGGGACGCTCCGCGCTGCTGAAGTATGGCAAGGATCAGGGCGGCGCCGCGGCCCTTCTCACCAACCAGATGAAATGACCACCGACCTGCTGGCTGCCGTCGAAGGCTTCTTCGACAAGGAGATCCTGCCGCGCCACCGCGAATGGGCGGCTCATGTCTCCGCCCGAAAGGGAACTCCTCCGTTCATGGCCGGGCTGAAGGCGAAGGCGCGCGCCGCGGGCCTTTGGAACCTCGGTCTGCCGGACCGGATGAGCAATCGCGCCTTTGCGCCTCTCGCCGAGATCATGGGACGCCTGCCGTGGGCACCCGAGGTGTTCAACGCCCAGGCACCCGACGTGCCCAACATGATCATGCTGCAGCATGCGGCAACCGCGGATCAGAAGAAGCGCTGGCTGGAGCCGCTGCTTAAGGGGCGCGTGCGCTCGGCCTTCGGCATGACGGAGCCCGACGTCGCTTCGTCGGACGCGACCAACATCGCCACGACCCTGCGTCGCGAGGGCGACGAGTGGGTCGTCAACGGCCGCAAGTGGTACATCACGGGCGGCGCTCATCCCGATTGTGCTTTCGTGATCGTGATGGGGGTGTCGCGTCCCGAGGCGCCGCGCACCGG
>CAIYWM010000742.1 GCA_903929895.1 uncultured Alphaproteobacteria bacterium | reverse complement strand
TCGTACATGCGCGAACGCGAGACGGTTGCGGGGATGTACCGCTTGGCGCTCATTGCAGACGCTCCTCGAGGTGCTTCACGGCATCCTTGGTGAGCACCAGCGTGTCGCGGCGCAGGATGTCGTAGACGTTCGCGCCCTGCTGCGGCAGCACATCGACATGAGCGATGTTGGCCGCGGCACGGGCGAAGTTCGTGTCGATCTCGGCGCCGCCGATCACCAGGACGCTGGTGACGCCGAGTTTGCCGAAGTGACCCTTCAGCTGGGCGGTCTTGGGCTCGGCCAGCGCCGCCGCCTCGACCACGATCAGCTTGCCCTCGGCCGCCTTGGCCGACAGCGCGGTGCGCAGCGCGAGCTGGCGGACCTTCTTCGGCAGGTCGCTGGCGTGGCTGCGCACGACCGGACCGAAGGCCTTGCCGCCGCCGCGGAACTGAGGCGCCGCCTCGTTGCCGTGACGGGCGCGACCGGTGCCCTTCTGGGCGTACATCTTCTTGGCCGTCGCCGTGACCTCGGCGCGACCCTTGGTCTTGTGCGTGCCCTGCTGGCGGTGCGAGAGCTGCCAGACGACACAGCGCTGCAGGATGTCCTTGCGGACGGGGACGGCGAACACCGCGTCGGCGAGATCGATCTCGCCGGCGCTGCCGCCTTCAATGGTCTTGACCGCGATCTTCATGATCTGATCCTTAAGCCTGCGGAGCGGCATCAGCCGCCGGAGCCGCCGCCTCGGCAGCAGCCTTGCGCAGGCCGGCCGGGTACGGAGCGTCCTTGTGACGGGCGCGCTTGGAGGCGTCCTTGACGATGATGTAGCCGTTGGCCGGGCCGGGAACGGCGCCGGACACCAGCAGCAGCCCCTTCTCGTCGTCGACGGCGACGACCTTCAGGTTCTGCGTGGTCACGCGCTCGTTGCCGTAATGGCCGGCCATCTTCTTGCCGGGGAACGTACGACCGGGATCCTGGCGGTTACCGGTCGAGCCATGCGAACGGTGCGAGACCGAAACGCCGTGGCTGGCCTCGAGGCCGTGGAAGTTCCAGCGGACCATCGAGCCGGTGAACCCGCGGCCGATCGTGGTGCCGACGACGTCGACGAACTGACCGGGCACGAAATGGCTCGGCACCAGCTCGGCGCCGACTTCGAGCACGGCGTCCTTGGCGACGCGGAACTCGACGAGCTTCTTCTTCGGCTCGACCTTGGCCTTGGCGAAGTGACCGCGCATCGGCTGGGTCACGTTCTTTACCTTGGCCTTGCCATAGCCGAGCTGCACGGCAACGTATTTGTCCTTCTCTTCCGAGCGGACAGCAACAACCTGCAGCTGATCCACCTTCAGAACGGTGACGGGCACATGTTCCCCGGCGTCGTTGAAGACGCGGGTCATGCCGACCTTCTGGGTGACGAGACCGCAACGCATGGTCTTCTTCCTTCTTTCCTGGTCCGCTCTTAAGCGCCGAGCTTGATCTCGACATCGACGCCGGAGGCGAGGTCGAGCTTCATCAGCGCGTCCACGGTCTGCGGCGTCGGGTCGACGATATCGAGCACGCGCTTGTGCGTGCGGATTTCGAACTGCTCACGCGACTTCTTGTCGATGTGCGGCGAGCGGTTGACCGTGAACTTCTCGATCCCGGTCGGCAGCGGGATGGGCCCGCGCACCTGCGCGCCCGTCCGCTTGGCCGTGCTGACGATCTCGCTGGTCGACGAATCGAGCACGCGATGATCGAAGGCCTTCAGCCGGATCCGGATGTTTGTGTTGTCCATGGCCATGATATTCGCCTTGTCGCGTCGGTTACGTTTACTTTACGACTTTGGTGACGACGCCGGCACCGACGGTGCGGCCGCCCTCGCGGATGGCGAAGCGCAGGCCCTCGTCCATGGCGATCGGCTGGATCAGCTCGACCACCAGCCGCGCGTTGTCGCCCGGCATCACCATTTCCGTGCCTTCCGGCAGCGTCACCACGCCCGTCACGTCCGTCGTCCGGAAGTAGAACTGCGGACGGTAGTTCGTGAAGAACGGCGTGTGACGGCCGCCCTCTTCCTTCGTCAGGATGTAGGCCTCGGCCTCGAAGTTCGTGTGCGGCGTGATCGCGCCCGGCTTCGACAGAACCTGCCCGCGCTCCACGTCCTCACGGCCGACGCCGCGCAGCAGTGCGCCGATATTGTCGCCCGCCTCGCCCGAATCCAGCAGCTTGCGGAACATCTCGACGCCCGTAACCGTCGTCTTCGTCGTGGCCTTCAGGCCCACGATCTCGACTTCCTCGCCAACCTTCACGATGCCGCGCTCGACACGACCCGTAACCACCGTGCCGCGGCCCGAGATCGAGAACACGTCCTCGATCGGCATCAGGAACGGCTTGTCCTTGTCGCGCGCAGGCTGCGGAATGTACTTGTCGACCTCTTCCATCAGCTTCAGAACCGCCTGCTCGCCGAGCTCGGGGTTCTTGTCCTCCAGCGCCATCAGCGCCGAGCCACGCACCACCGGAAGATCGTCGCCCGGGAACTGGTAGCTCTTCAGAAGCTCGCGAACCTCGAGTTCGACCAGGTCCAGAAGCTCCGGATCGTCCACCATGTCGCACTTGTTCATGAACACCACCAGCGCCGGAACGCCCACCTGGCGCGCCAGGAGGATGTGCTCGCGCGTCTGCGGCATCGGGCCGTCGGCCGCCGACACAACCAGGATCGCCCCGTCCATCTGCGCCGCGCCCGTGATCATGTTCTTCACGTAGTCGGCATGGCCCGGGCAATCCACGTGCGCGTAATGGCGGTTCGCCGTCTCGTACTCGACGTGCGCCGTCGAGATCGTGATGCCGCGCTCGCGCTCTTCCGGGGCCTTGTCGATCTGGTCGTAGGCCGTGAACGTCGCGCCACCCGTCTTCGCCAGGATCTTCGTGATCGCCGCCGTCAGCGACGTCTTGCCGTGATCGACGTGGCCGATCGTTCCGATGTTGCAGTGCGGCTTGTTCCGCTCAAACTTCGCCTTCGACATGTTCGTCTTCCTTACTTAGATCGTTTGTTAGCCAGCCAGCTTGGCGACGACTTTGTCAGCCTCGGCCTGCGGCACAGGTGCGTAGTGATCGAATGTCATGCTGTAGGCCGCGCGCCCCTGCGTCATCGAACGCAGCGTGTTCACGTAGCCGAACATGTTGGCCAGCGGGACCATCGCGTCGATGACCTGCGCGTTACCCCGGGCGTTCATGCCCTGGATCTGGCCCCGGCGGCTGTTCAGGTCGCCGATGCAGTCGCCCATGTAGTCGTCGGGTGTCACCACCTCGACCTTCATGATCGGCTCCAGCAGCTTGCACTGGGCCTTGGCGAGACCTTCCTTGAACGCCGCGCGCGCGGCGATTTCGAAGGCCAGCACGCTCGAGTCGACGTCATGGTAGTTGCCGTCGGTCAGCGTGACCTTGAAGTCGATCACCGGGAAGCCGGCGAGCACGCCGGTCTCGC
>CAIYWM010000741.1 GCA_903929895.1 uncultured Alphaproteobacteria bacterium | reverse complement strand
TCGTCTGGCTGCCCCAGACGTTGCCGGTGCGTCCGAAGCCGCAGATCACCTCGTCGGCGACGAACAGCATGTCGTACTTGGTGCAGACCGCCTGGATCTTTTCGTAGTAACCCTTGGGCGGCACGATGACGCCACCGGCGCCCATCACCGGCTCGCAGATCATCGCGGCCACCTGGTCGGCGCCGCCTTCCTTGATAATGAGCGCCTCGAGGTCCTCGGCGCAGCGCGTGGCAAACTGCTCCTCGGTCTCGCCCTCGACGCCGAAGCGATAGAAGTGCGGGCAGGTCGTGTGCAACACGCCCTGGATCGGCAGGTCGAACGAACGGTGGTTGGTCGGCAGGCCGGTGAGGCTGGCGGAGGCGACGGTGACGCCGTGATAGCCCTTGATGCGCGAGACGATCTTCTTCTTCTGCGGACGGCCCAACGCATTGTTCATGTACCACACCATCTTCACGACGGTGTCGTTGGCCTCGGAGCCGGAGTTGGCGAAGAACACCTTCGACATCTCGACGGGCGCCATCGACTTCAGCTTCTCCGCGAGGTTGATCGCGGGCTCATGGGAGCGCTGGTTGAAGGCGTGATAGAACGGCAACTGCTTCATCTGCTCGTAGGCGACCGTCGCCAGCCGCTCGTTGCTGAAGCCCAGGGCCGCCGACCAGAGGCCCGCCATGCCCTCGATGTATTCCTTGCCGTCGTCGTCCATCACGTAGACGCCGCGACCGCGAACGATGGTCAGGGGGCCGGTCGCCTCGTGCTTCTTGAAGTTTGTGTAGGGGTGGAGATGGTGGGCAATGTCCCGCGAAGCGTTGGAATTGCCGCGGAAACTGCGAGAAACGTCATTCATGCCGGTACCCCAGGAACTGTTATGAGGACCACGATAGCCCGCCCGAGGCCGAAGTACACTGTATCTGGCCATGCAAATTTTTTGTGCAATTGACGGGCTCACAGCCGGGGTGCAATTTGTGTGAAATATCGCTTACGCAGGGACGGCGGCCGGGGAGGCCCCCTTGTGCATGCGAACGGGGACCATCGAAGGGGTTGTATTCATGCACTTCAAACTGCGGCATTCAGTGGCGCTGGCGGCGCTCGCCTGCGCCGGTTTCGGCTTCGTTCCGTCGGCTGACGCCAAGACCTTCAAGTGGGCCAACTCGGGCGATGTCAGCTCGATGGACCCCTACGCCCGGCAGGAGACCTTCCTCCTCACCTTCAATTCGAACATCTACGATCCGCTGATCCGCCGCGACAAGGACCTGAAGCTCGAGCCGGCGCTGGCGACCAAGTGGGGCCAGACCGACCCGACGACATGGGTCTTCGACATCCGTCCGGGTGTGAAGTTCCATGACGGCACGCCGCTCACGGCCGACGACGTCGTCTTCTCCCTCAATCGCGCCAACGGCCCCGGCTCGAACATGGGCAGCAACTTCGTCTCCGTGAAGGAGATCAAGAAGGTCGGCGACCTGCGCGTCGAGGTGACGACCAAGTATCCCGATCCGCTGCTCGCCGACAAATGGGCGGCGCTTGGCATGATGTCGAAGGCTTGGGCCGAGAAGAACAACGCGCTCAATTCGGCCGACATGACCAAGAACGAGGAGAACTTCGCCACCCGCAACGCCATGGGTACCGGCCCGTTCATGCTCAAGGAGCGGCGCGCCGGCGAGAAGACCATTCTCGTGGCCAATCCGAACTGGTGGGACAAGCCGGTCCACAACCTCACCGAGGTGATCTTCACGCCGGTGGCCAACCCCGCGACCCGCGTCGCCGCACTCAAGGCGGGCGACATCGACATGACCTACGAGGTACCGCCGGCCGACACCGAGAGCCTCAAGAAGGACGCCAACATAAAGGTGCTGGAAGGCCCCGAGACACGCGTCGTATTCCTCGGCTTCGACCAGGAGCGCCCGGAGCTGCTCGAGTCGAACGTCAAGGGCAAGAACCCGTTCAAGGACAAGAAGGTGCGCGAGGCCATCCATCGCTCGATCGACGTCGACGCGATCAAGCGCACCGTGATGCGCGGCCAGTCGTTCCCCACCGACCTGATGGTGGCACCGGGCATCAACGGCTACATGAAGGAGCTCGACAAGCGGCCGGCCCTCCTGAAGCCGGAAGAGGCCAAGAAGATGCTGGCCGACGCAGGCTATCCCAACGGCTTCGAGACCGGGATGGATTGCCCCAACGACCGCTACGTCAACGACGAGAAGATCTGCCAGGCCGTGGTGGCGATGCTGGCCAAGATCGGCATCAAGGTGAATCTCCGGGCCCAGACCCGGAACCTCTACTTCGCCAAGATCCTGCGCAAAGCCGATCTGTCGCCCGGCGATACCAGCTTCTACATGCTGGGCTGGTCGCCGGCGCAGACCTATGACGTCCATAACGTCTTCGAGGCGCTGATCCAGACGCCGAACAAGACGACCAAGAAGGGCCAGTTCAATGCCGGCGGTTATTCCAACCCGGCGCTCGACAAGCTGGCCGACGCCATGGAGCAGGAAACCGACAAGGCCAAGCGCGACGCGATGATCAAGGAAGCGACCAAGCTCTACGTCGACGATTTCGCCTACGTTCCCCTGCATCAGCAGGCGGTGGTGTGGGCGGCGCGCAAGAACATCGACCTGGTGCAGCCGGCCGACAACAGCTTCCCGCTGCGCTTCGTCACGGTGAAGTAGCGGCGCCACGACAAACTCAAATCGGCCCCGGTTGCAGGACCTGCACCCGGGGCCGGTTCCGTTCTGGTGCCTTTCTTGCTAGGCCCGCCACTGGATCACGCCAACACAAATGCTCGCCTTCATCCTCCGACGTATCCTGCAATCGAGCGCCGTACTGCTTGCTGTCGGTCTGGTTGCGTTCTCGCTGTTCCGTTACGTCGGCGATCCAGTCAACGCGATGGTCGGCCAGGACACCACGATGGAGGAGCGCGACGCGCTGCGCGAGAAGCTCGGCCTCAACGACCCGGCGCCGGTGCAGTTCTTCCATTTCATCGCCAATGCGGCGCGTGGCAATTTCGGTTTGTCCTACCGCACGTCGGAGCCGGTGGGCCGCCTGATCCTGGAGCGCGTGCCGGCAACCCTCGAGCTTTCCTTCTGCGCCGCCGTGTTCGTGCTGTTCGTCGGCGTGCCGATGGGCGTCTATACCGGCCTCTACCCCAAGCACTGGTCGAGCCGGCTGCTGCAGGCGATTTCCCTGATAGGCATTTCGCTGCCAACGTTCCTGATCGGCATTCTCCTGATCCTGGTGTTCGCCGTGACGCTGCACTGGCTGCCGTCATTCGGTCGCGGCGACACGGTGAGGGTCGGCTGGTGGGTCACCAATTTCCTGACCTTGTCGGGCCTCAAGGCGCTGATCCTGCCGGCCATCACGCTTGGCCTGTTCCAGCTCACGCTCATCATGCGACTGGTGCGCTCGGAGATGCTGGAAGTGATGCGCACCGAATACATCAAGTTCGCGCGGGCGCGCGGCCTGACCAACCGGGCGATCAACTTCGGGCACGCGCTCAAGAACACGCTGGTCCCGGTGATCACCGTCGCCGGCCTGCAACTCGGCAGCCTGATTGCTTTCGCCGTCGTCACCGAGACCGTGTTCGCGTGGCCGGGCGTCGGCCAGCTCTTCATCCAGTCGGTGCAGTTTTCCGACATCCCGGTGATGGCGGCCTATCTGCTGCTGATCGGGTTGTTCTTCGTCCTGGTCAACCTCATCGTCGATCTCCTCTATTTCGCCGTCGACCCTCGCCTGCGCAGCCAGGGTGGCAGCGCGCGCGTGGCGGGACACTGACATGGCTGCGGTATCGAGATCGGGCCTTTCGGGCTGGCTGCACCGTGTGTCCGACAGCGACGTCTGGTGGAGCTTCAAGTCGTCGCCCATGACGGTGGCGGCGGCGATTGCCACCTTCCTGATCATCGCCGTGGCCTTCCTGTCGCCGGTCCTGGCGCCGCATACACCGTTCGATCCGGCTACGCTCAGCCTCAGCGACGGACTGAAGCCGCCTGTCCTGGTGTCTCCGGATGGCGAGTGGGCCTTCCCGCTCGGCACCGACGACCAGGGCCGCGACGTGCTGTCCTCGATCATGTATGGCACGCGCCTGTCCCTGATCGTGAGCCTCGCCGCCGTGGCGGTGGCGATGGTGCTGGGCATTTCGCTCGGTCTGATCAGCGGCTACTTCGGTGGCGCGATCGACGCCGTGATCATGCGGGTGGCCGACGTCCAGCTCACCTTTCCGGCGATCCTCGTGGCGCTTCTCATCGACGGCGTGGTGCGCGGCCTCATCTCGGTGAAGCGTCACGACGAGATCGCCATCTTCGTCGTCGTCGGCGCGATCGGCCTTTCCTTCTGGGTGAGCTACGCCCGCACGGTGCGCGGCTCGGTAATGGTCGAGAAGAACAAGGAATATGTGCAGGCGGCGCGGGTGATCGGCCTGTCGCCGCTGCTAATCATGGTGCGTCACGTCCTGCCCAACGTCACCGGGCCGGTGCTGGTGATCGCCACCCTCAACCTGGGTCTCGCCATCATCACCGAGGCGACCCTGTCGTTCCTGGGCGTCGGCCTGCCGTCGACCGAGCCTTCGCTCGGCACGCTCATTCGCCTCGGCAACGAGGTGCTGCAATCCGGCGATTGGTGGATCACCGTGTTCCCCGGCGTCACGCTGGCGGCACTCGTCCTGGCCGTGAACCTGCTGGGCGACTGGCTGCGCGACGCCCTCAATCCGAAACTGCGATAGTCACGACAGATGGCCGCCGCATCGAACAACCAGCCGCTCCTCGAAGTCCGCAACCTGCGGATCGAGTTTCCGACGCGCCGGGGCACGCTGCTCGCCGTCGACGACGTGTCCTTCGACATCGCCCCCGGCGAAGTCCTGGGCGTGGTGGGAGAGTCCGGCGCCGGCAAGTCGTTGACCGGCAACGCCATCATCGGCCTGCTGGAGCCGCCGGGCCGCGTTGCCGGCGGCGAGATCCGGCTGGAAGGGCGGCGCATCGACAACTTGCCCTACGAGGAGATGCGCAAGATCCGCGGCGCTCAGATCGGCGCGATCTTCCAGGACCCGCTGACCAGCCTCAATCCGCTCTATTCGGTGGGCCGCCAGCTCGTCGAGACGATCCAGACCCATCTGCCGCTCTCGGCCAGCCAGGCCAAGGCGCGGGCGATCGAACTCCTGAAGGAGGTGGGCATTCCCGGTGCCGAGATGCGCATCGACCACTATCCGCACCAGTTCTCGGGTGGCATGCGCCAGAGGGTCGTGATCGCGCTGGCGCTGTGCGCGGGCCCGCGGTTGATCGTGGCCGACGAGCCCACGACCGCGCTCGACGTCTCGATCCAGGCGCAGATCATCGCGCTCCTCACGCGCCTGTGCCGCGAACACGGCACGGCGGTGATGCTGGTCACCCACGACATGGGCGTGATCGCCGAGACAGCCGACCGCGTCGCCGTGATGTATGCCGGCCGCGTCGCCGAGATCGGCCCCGTGCGTGAGGTCGTGAAGCACGCCAAGCATCCGTACACCAAGGGCCTGATGGGCTCGATCCCGAGCCTCGGCGTGCGCACCGAGCGGCTGACGCAGATCGATGGCGCCATGCCGCGTCTCACGGAAATTCCACCGGGCTGCGCCTTCAATCCGCGCTGCACCTCCAAGGGCCAACGCTGTCTCGTCGAGCGCCCGAACCTGATGCCGGCCGGCGCCACTCGGGCGGCCTGCTGGCTGCACGACAGTGGCGGCGTCGGCGCGCCTGTTGCCAGGGAGACGGTCGATGCCTGACGGCGGCCGCGATTTTGTCCGCATCGAAGGGCTGAAGCGTTACTTCGACGTTTCGGCGCCCTGGCTGGTGCGCAAGCTCGAAGGCCGGCCGCGCCAGGTCGTGCAGGCGGTCGACGGGATCGACATCGAGATCGCCAAGGGCGAGACCTTCTCGCTGGTGGGTGAGTCGGGCTGCGGCAAGTCGACTGTGGCGCGCCTCGTCGTCGGGCTCTATCCGCCGACGGCCGGCCGCATCGAGTTCGATGGCAACGACATGGCGGGCCGTCACAGCCGCTCTGACATGGCCGCGCTGCGGCGGCGCATGCAGATGATCTTCCAGGATCCGTTTGCCAGCCTCAATCCACGCTGGCGCGTGTTCGACATCATCGCCGAGCCGATCCGCGCCTTCGGTCTCTCGACCGGCAAGGCCGATCTGGAAGCCCGCGTCGCGGCCCTGCTGCGGCAGGTGAAACTCAACCCGGCCGATGGTCGCAAGTATCCGCACGAATTCTCGGGCGGCCAGCGCCAGCGCATCTCGATCGCGCGCGCGCTCGCCAGCGAGCCAGAGTTCCTGGTGTGCGACGAGCCGACCTCGGCGCTCGACGTCTCCGTGCAGGCGCAGATCCTGAACCTGATGGTCGACCTGCAGCGTCGGCTGCAGCTCACCTACCTGTTCATCAG
>CAIYWM010000740.1 GCA_903929895.1 uncultured Alphaproteobacteria bacterium | reverse complement strand
TCCGTCGGCTCGAGCGGCAGATCGGCCTCATCCGGCCTGAATATCGGGGGTTGGGCGCGCGCATCCAAGAGGCCCGCGGCCTTCAGTTCTTCCTGGCCCGGCAGGTCGTCGAGGCTCGGCAGGCCGAAATGTTCGAGGAAAAAGTCCGTCGTGCCCCAGGTCACGGGCTTGCCCGGCGCCCGGCGGCGGCCCATCGGCTTGATCCAGTTCTGCTCGAACAGCAGGTCGAGCGTGCCCTTGCTCAAGCCGACGCCGCGCACCTGTTCGATTTCGGCGCGCGTCACCGGCTGGTGATAGGCGATGATGGCCAGCGTCTCGACCGAGGCCCGCGACAGTTTGCGCGTCACCGGCTTCTCGATCTTGAGCTTCTCGGAGAGGTCGGAGGCCGTGCGGAAGGCGTAGCCGCCCGCCACCTGCACGAGGTTCACGCCGCGACCGGCATAGAGCTCAGCGAGATCGGCCAGCAGGCGCTTCACGTCGGCATCGTTGGGCAGGCGGTCGACCAGTTCCTTCTCGTCCAGCGCCTGGGCGCCGGCGAAGATCAGCGCCTCGAGCAGGCGCAGGTGCTGGGCATGATCGGGCGAGACGACGTCGGTGACGTTTTCGCCGCTCGCCGGCGCGGCAGCCGCCGACTCGGCAATGGCCGCGACCGCAACGGCTTCGGCGGCGACGGTCTCGATGACGGCGTCGGCAGACGTTTCGACCGGCTCTGACGGGTCTTCTAGGGCAGCAGCCTTCGCGGGCTTGTCGTCGTCGTCGTCTTCCTCATCCTCGTCGCCGGACTCGTCGTCGTCTTCCGACTCCTCGTCCTCGTCATCATCATCGTCCTCGTCATCGTCATCATCATCTTTTTTCTCGTCCTCCTCCTTCTCGGCCTTCTCCGAGGCGGCGGTCTGGTCGCGGACGAGCGCGAGCGCGTCGGGTTCTTCGACGGCGGGGGTGGGGTTTTCAATGTCTGACATGGCGGGAACCGTCACTGCTGCTCGGTACGTTTACGCAGATGGATGGGGCCGAAACGCTCGCTCTGGCGCAGCTCGATCTGGCCGTCCTTGGCAAGCTGGAGGCCCGCCACGAAGGTCGCGGCGATCGCCGAGCGGCGGCGTGCCGGATCGGTGAGGCCGGCGGGCAGGAAGGCCTCGAGCGACTGCCAGTCGATGGCGATGCCCAGCATGCGTCCCAGCCGCTCCGCCGCCTCCTCGACCGAGAAGAACTGCATCGGCTCGATCTGGTAGGTGTCGGCGTCCTTCGGCCGGACCTGCGAGCCGTAGGCGCTGAGCAGGTCGTAGAGCTTCACGTCCCAGACCGCGCGGCGCACGACGACGATGCCTTCGGGCTGACCGCGCGCGAAAATGTCCCGGCCGAGCTGCGGCCGCGCCATCAGGCGCGCTCCCGCCTCCTGCATCGCCTCGAGGCGGCGCAACTGCCACTGCAGCGCGTCCGCCATCTCCTGGCCCGACGGTTCCTCGCCGGCCGGCGGCTCCGGCAGCAGCAGCCGCGACTTCAGGTAGGCGAGCCAGGCCGCCATCACGAGATAGTCCGCGGCCAGCTCCAGCCGCATGCGGCGGGCCTGATGGATGTGCACCAGATACTGGTCGACCAGCGCCACCATCGAGATCTTGCGCAGATCGACCTTCTGATCGCGCGCCAGACTGAGCAGCAGGTCGAGCGGACCCTCGAATCCTTCCAGATTGACGATCAGTTCGCCCTCGCCCGGCGCGATGACGTCGGGGCCCCCGGCCGCAAAATTGTCCGCGGCGGCCGTGTCGGTGCCACCCGGCGCCGGAGTCGCTTCGCCAGGCGCAACGGCGCCATCGGCGACGGCTGCGTCCTCGGGGGGCGGGCTGGCGGGTTCGGTCATGCTGTCCCGGTTTAGTGAGCGGAAGCGCCTACCGCCACATGATTTGGCCCTGCCTTATCCCCATTCCGGCAGGAGTTCGGCGACCCGGCGGGCAGCTTCGGCCAGCCCCCGGGCCCCGGCGGGATCGCGATGACGGGCAAGAAAACTGCGCCCGTCCTGAAAACGTCGATGGGCGCGTTCGGTCATCGGACCGCTACGGCCCGCGATCTCCACCATTTCGAGCATCCGGCCGTTGCAGTGGAGGGCGATGTCGCAGCCGGCCGCCAGCGCCCGGGCCGCCCGGTCGCCCAGCGACCCGCCCAGCGCCTGCATCGAGAGATCGTCCGACAGCAGGAGCCCGTCGAAGCCGATATGGGAGCGGATCACGTCCTGCACGGCACCTGCCGAAACCGTGATGCAGTCCTTCGGGTCGATGGCGTCGAACAGGAGGTGGCCGGTCATCGCCCAGGGCAGGTCCGACAGCAGCTTGAAGGGCACGAAGTCGGTCCGCTCCAGCTCGGCGCGCGACGCCATCACCCTCGGCAGCGCCTCGTGGCTGTCGACCGTGGCGCGGCCATGTCCGGGAATGTGCTTGATCACCGGCATCACGCCCTCGGCCAGCAAGCCCTCGGCCGCCGCCCGGCCCAGCGCCGCCACAGGCTCGGGCCGGTCGGCATAGGCGCGATCGCCGATCACGGCGTGGGTTTCGGGAAAGGCGATGTCGAGCACGGGCAGGCAGTCGACGTCGCACCCGATCGACGCCACGTCCGCCGCGAGCAGCCGGGAATTGAGCTTCGTCGCCTCGAGCCCGGCGTCAGGGTTGCGGGCGTAGAGGTCACCCAGCAGCCGGGCAGGCGGGGCCTTGCGCCACTGCGGCGGACGCAGCCGGGCGACCCGGCCGCCTTCCTGGTCGATCAGCACCGGCGCCTCGCCGCGCGCGACGCAGGAGCGCAGATCGTCGACCAGGCGGCGGGTGCCCTCGACCGTGTCGACATTGCGGGCAAACAGGATGAAGCCCAGCGGATCGGCGTCGCGAAAGAAGGCGCGCTCCTCGACCGACAGCTCGGTCCCGGCGCAACCCAGGATCAGGGCGCGCGGCCGGCTCATCGAAGAAACCTCACCCGGCTGGCCTCAGCGAGCGGGCGGGACCGAGACGCAGTCGGCCTTGCGGGCCTTCAGCGAAGCGCAGACCGAATGGGCCTGCTTCTCGTCGAGCGGGCCGGCCTGCACGCGGTACCAGACGCCGCGATCGCCGAGATCGACGCGGACCGCCTGCATGCGCAGGTTGGCCAGCTGCTCGCCGTGTGCGCTCTGGAGCCGTGCCCATGTGGACTTGGCGACGTCCTCGTTCTTCACCGAGGCGACCTGGATGCGCCAGCCGCCGGTCGGACCGGACATGTTCTCGATCAGGCTGGCGATGCTGGGCCCGCTCTCCGTCGTGGTCGGGGTGTTGGTCGCCGGCTGCATGTTGGGCGGATTGGCCGGCACCTTCGGCTCGTTCACGCCCGGCGCCGGTGCCGGACCGCCGGTGGTCGACGCGGGCTGCAGCGGCGTCGGCGACTTGACCGCTTCCGCCGCCCTCGGCGGCGAGGCCGGCAGCGGCAGGCCGTTGGCCGGCAGCTTCGGCGTCACCGCGACCGGCAACAGCTTCTCGGGCTGGGCGGGCACGGCACCGGGAGCGATGCGGTTGAAGACTTCCTTGTCCTGGTTGGGCACCACCAGGCCGCCGGCATTCTCGGGCTTGATGCGGGCCGGCGAGGTCGGCGCCTGCACGACCAGCGGCTCCAGCCCCCTGCCGCCTGCCTTGACGTCCTGATTGTGAGCCCACCACACGACCGAACCGAAGCTTGCGATGGCGGCGACCGAGACCATCACCGTGAGGATCTGGCCGCGTCGTCTGTTGACCCGCATGAGCAGCGAGTCCCGGGGAGGCGGGGGAATTGAATCAGGTTCATGCGCGACGGGCCGAGGCGGAGGATCGAGCCGCACAGCTACCGACTCGTTGGGCCGGTAGATCGTTGGTCCGTCGCCGGAGGGGGACCGGCGAACATGCATTTTTTATCTCATTTCATCG
>CAIYWM010000739.1 GCA_903929895.1 uncultured Alphaproteobacteria bacterium | reverse complement strand
GACGAGTTCTTCCTCGCCGGTGAGCAGCATCTGCGGCGCGACGAGCTGCTGGCGCTGGGGCTCGAGCCGAGCTGATGCGTCCGCGTTCTTCCTTCGCCGGTGCGGCCATCGAGGTGAGTGATCTGGCTCGCTCGGTGGCCTTCCATCGCCTGTGGCTGCCGATGCTCGGCTTCCATCGCGTCTGGGCCAGCCCCGACCGGGTGATGTGGTCGCGCGGCTACGACCATTTCGTGATGCGCCAGGCCAAGGACGGCATCTCCTACGGACCAGGCGCCCTGTGGCTCGCGGTGTCGGCCGAGAGTCGCGGGCAGGTCGACCAGGTGTTCGCCGAGCTGCGCGACGCTGGCGCGGAGATCATCCAGCCGCCGCAGGAACTCGATTATCTCGCCCCCGGCTATTATTCGGTCGGCTTCCGCGATCCCGACGGCGTGCCCATCGAGGTCATGCACCGCTGGGATGACCTGCCCGACGTTCCCGATGCCGAGGCGGTGCGCGTCCCCGGCCACGGCGTCAGCCTGGGCGGCTACTTCTTCAAGCCGGTGGCCGGCCAGCCGCCTTATCCGGCGCTGATCCTGCTGCACGGCTTTGCCGGCCACGCCCACAACATGGTGGGCCTCGCGCGCGCCGCCGCGGCCAACGGCTACGCCGCCCTCGCGCTGTCGCTGCGTGGCTGGCTGGGCTCGGAAGGCGAGAACGACCAGGGCCTGCGCCAGCCCCTCGACGTGCTGGCCGCCATCGACTGGCTGGCCAAGCGCCCCCTGGTCGATCGCGACCGTATCGCGCTGGTCGGCGCCTCGATGGGCGGACAGGTGGCGCTGCTCGCCGCCGCCCACAAGCCTCCGATACGCGCCGTCGCCGCCTTCTTCGCGCCCACGGATCTCGCGCGCTGGCGCGACGCCAATCCCTACATGCGCGACTATCTCGACGATCTGTGCGGGCCCGAAGGCCTGCCGGTGCGCTCGCCGATCCTGCGGGTCGCGCAGATCGACGCGCCGGTCCTGCTGCTGCACGGCGACCGCGACGAGAACGTGCCGGTCGACCAGTCGCTGGCCATGGCCGAGGCGCTGCGCACGCATGGCAAGGAGGCCGAGGCGGTCGTGATCCCCGGCGCCACCCACTATTTCACCGAGCAGCAGAACGCCGCCGCGCGGCGCACCCTGTTCGACTTCCTGCGTCGTCATCTCACCCGGAGCTAGCCGTCCATGCGCGTGTCAGAAGCCGTCCATTCCCGCCGCTCGATGCGCGTCTTCAAGCCCGATCCGGTGGCCAAGGGCGACATCGAATGGATCATCGAGAACGCCAACCGCTCGGCCTCGAACGGCAACCTGCAGCCCTGGAAGCTCTACGTGACCATGGGCGCCGCGCGGAAGCGGCTCTCCGCGGCGATCCTGAAGGCCATGGACGAGGGCGATAACGGCCCCGGCGCGGAGTACAATGTCTATCCGCAGGAATTCACGCCGGTCTACGACGCGCGCCGCAAGCTGGTCGGCAAGCAGCTCTACACCCTGCTCGGCGTGCCGCGCGGCGATGCGGCCGGCATGCTGAAGCAGTTCCGCAAAAACTACGAATTCTTCGACGCGCCGGTCGGCATGATCCTCTGCGTCGAGAAGCGCATGGGCAACGGCCAGTGGATCGACTGCGGCATCTTCCTCGACCAGCTCATGCTGCTGGCCCGTGAGAAGGACCTGCACACCTGCCCGCAGGCCGCGTTCAGCCGCTACCAGCACGTGGTGCGCCGCGAGCTCGGAATTCCCGACGACCAGACCGTGATCTGCGGCCTGGCGCTGGGCCATGCCGATCCCGACGTGGTGCCCAACAGCCTGATCACCGACCGTGCGCCGATCCAGGACTTCACGACCTGGTTCAGCGAGTGACGCCCAAAGTCGAATTGCCGAGCCCGGCGGCCGCGGGCTAGAACGCGGGTAATTCAAGGCACAAAGCCGAAGCCGGAGGAAAGCCATGGCCGATGAAGTGATCGCCGTCAGCGCGGACTGGGCCAAGCGCGCCTATGTCGACGAAGCCAAGTACAAGTCGATGTACGAGGCCTCGACCCGGGACCCCGCCACGTTCTGGAACGAGCACGGTAAGCGGATCGACTGGATCAAGCCCTACAGTCCCGCCGCCGTGCGCGACGTGGACTACAACGGCGACGTCCGCATCCGCTGGTTCCACGACGGCGTGCTGAACGTCTCGGCCAACTGCATCGACCGTCACCTTGCCAAGCGCGCCGACCAGACCGCCATCATCTGGGAAGGCGACGATCCGGCGAAGTCCGAGAAGATCACCTATCGCAAGCTGCACGACGAAGTCTGCCGCATGGCGAATGCGCTGAAGGAACTCGGCGTGAAGAAGGGAGATCGCGTCACGATCTACCTGCCGATGATCCCCGAGGCGGCTTACGCGATGCTGGCCTGCACGCGCATCGGCGCCATCCATTCCGTCGTGTTCGGCGGCTTCTCGCCCGACAGCCTCGCCAATCGCCTGGTCGACTGCGACAGCAACGTCGTGGTCACCGCCGACGAGGGGCTGCGCGCCGGCAAGCACGTGCCGCTCAAGGCCAATTGCGACGAGGCGCTCAAGAAGGCGCCCGGCGTGAAGAAGGTGCTGGTGGTCAAGCATACCGGCGGCAAGGTCGAGTGGGACGCCGGTCGCGACGTCTGGTGGCACGAGATCGCGGCGAAGGTGCCGGCCGAGTGCGCGCCCGAGCCGATGGGCGCCGAGGATCCGCTGTTCATCCTCTATACGTCGGGTTCGACCGGCAAGCCGAAGGGCGTGCTGCACACGACCGGCGGCTATATCGTCTATGCGTCGATGACCCACCAGTATGTGTTCGATTATCACGACGGCGACGTCTACTGGTGCACCGCCGACGTGGGCTGGGTGACCGGCCACAGCTACATCCTCTACGGACCGCTGGCCAACGGCGCCACGACCCTGATGTTCGAGGGTGTGCCCAACTATCCCGATTCCAGCCGCTTCTGGCAGGTGATCGACAAGCACCAGGTGAACATCTTCTACACCGCGCCCACCGCCATCCGCGCGCTGATGCGCGAGGGCGAGGCCCCGGTGAAAAAAGCCTCCCGCGCGAGCCTGCGCCTGCTGGGCTCGGTCGGCGAACCGATCAATCCCGAGGCCTGGCTGTGGTACCACCGCGTGGTCGGCGACAGCCGCTGCCCGATCGTCGACACCTGGTGGCAGACCGAGACCGGCGGCATCCTGATCACGCCGCTGCCCGGCGCCACGGCGCTCAAGCCCGGCTCGGCGACGCTGCCCTTCTTCGGCGTACAGCCGGTAATGGTCGATGCCGACGGCAACGAACTGCAAGGCCCCTGCACCGGCAATCTCTGCCTGATCAATTCCTGGCCGGGCCAGATGCGCACGGTCTATGGCGATCACCAGCGCTTCATAGAAACCTACTTCAAGACCTATCCCGGCAAGTACTTTACCGGCGACGGCGCGCGCCGCGACGAGGACGGCTACTACTGGATTACCGGCCGGGTCGACGACGTGATCAACGTCTCGGGCCATCGCATCGGCACCGCCGAGGTCGAGAGCGCGCTGGT
>CAIYWM010000738.1 GCA_903929895.1 uncultured Alphaproteobacteria bacterium | reverse complement strand
TGTTCCGCGCACAGGGCCATGGCGTCGTCGTGCAGGACGCCTGCGCCGCCCGGCTGCGCGACATCTTCATCGAGGATCCGAACCCCAAGCGCGCGCTGCCCTGCCGTCCCGACAAGGCGCCCAACTTCACCGCCGCCTGGGACCGCGTGCGCAACATGCCATGAGGAGAAGCCAATGAACCGCGTGCTCGCCCATACCGGCGCGACGTATCCGATCGTGCAGGCGCCGATGGGGTACATCGCGCGCAGCCAGTTGGCCTCGGCGGTCTCCAATGCCGGCGGCCTCGGCATCATCGAGACCTCGAGCGGCGAGGTCGATGCCTGCCTGGCCGAGATCGCCAGGATGAAAGACCTGACGGACAAGCCGTTCGGCGTGAACCTGCCGCTGCTCTTCATCCGCGAACCGCGCGTCGTCGATCTGGTGGCGAAGTCCGGCGTGAAGTTCGTGACCACCTCGGCGGGCTCGCCCGCCAAGCTGCTGCCGACGCTCAAGGCGGCCGGGCTCGTCGTCTATCACGTCGTGCCCAACCTCTCCTCGGCGCTGAAGGCGGTCGAGGCCGGCGTCGACGGGCTGATCGTCGAAGGCGGCGAAGGCGGCGGCTTCAAGAATCCCGATGATGTCTCCACGCTGGTCCTGTTGCAGGCGGTGCGGGAGCGAACCGACGTGCCGATGATCGCGGCGGGCGGCATCTGCGACGGGCGCGGCATGGCGGCGGCCTTCGCACTCGGTGCCGAAGCCATCCAGATGGGGACGCGCTTCGTCAGCGCGGCCGAGAGTCCGGTCCATGCGAATTACAAGCAGGCGATCGTCGATGCCGACGATACCGGCACGGTGATGCTCAATCGCAAGTCGACGCCGTGCGTGCGTGCCCTGAAGACCGAGCGCACGGCGGAGATCGAGCGCGAGGGGTCGTTCGACCGCTCGATCCTCGCGTCGGTGAAGGACGTCTATTTCGGCGGCGACATGGAAGCCTCACTGGCGCTGGCCGGCCAGACCGTCGGCCTGATCCACGAGGTGCTACCGGTCGCCGAGATCATCCGGCGCACGGTCGAAGGTTTCCATGCCATCCGCCGCGAGCAGGGAGAGAGGTCGCTGGCGGGCGGGTTCTGAGGCTCTGCTTCAGCAGCCCTCTACTTGAGCAGTTCAGGCGCAATCAGTCGGGGCAGGAACAGGGCGATCTCGGGCCATATGATCATCGCCGCCAGCACCACCATCATCGGCACCAGCATGATCAGCGTGTCCTTGAGGGCATAGCGCAGCGGCACGCCGGCGACGGCGCAGGAGATCATGAGGCAGAGCCCGTAGGGTGGCGTCACCAGCCCGAACGCCAGCGATACGATCGAGACGATGGCAAAGTGGACCGGATCCATGGACACCGACTTGGCGAGCGGTTCCAGCACCGTGCCGACGATGATGATCGCGGGAATGGCGTCGAGGAAGCAGCCCACGACCAGGAACACGAAGGCGATGAAGAAGCCGACGCCGATCGGGCCCATGCCCCAGGTGGTGACGTTGGCCAGCAGCTCCTGCGGAATCCTGTAATAGGCCAGCAGCCAGCCGAAGGCCGAGGCGGTGCCGATGCAGAACAGCGCCACGGACGCGAGCTTGCCGGTGTCGACCAGCGCCTTGTACAGCTCCTTCGGGCCCATCTCGCGATAGACCACGATCGACAGCACCGCCGAGTAGAGCACCGCCACGCAGGCCGACTCCGTTGCCGTGAACCATCCGGCCAGGATGCCGCCGACGATGATGACGGGCGTCATCAAGGCCGGGATCGACACCCAGATCGAGCGGAGGAGCTGGCGGAACGTCCCGCGCGGATAGGTCGGATAGCCGCGCTTCACGGCATAGACATGCACCGTGACCATCTGCGCGCCGGCGATCAGCAGGCCGGGCACGACACCCGCGAGATAGAGCGCACCGATCGAGGTCGAGATCAGGCCGCCCCACACGATCATCAGGATGGAGGGCGGAATGACCACCGCCAGCACAGCGGAGACCGCAGTGATGGCGATCGAGAAGGAGAGGTCGTAGCCCTCGCGCGTCTGGGCATCGATGAAGATCTTGCTCTGGCTGGCGGCATCGGCGGTCGACGAGCCTGAGATGCCGGCGAAGAAGACGGAGAGCACCACGTTGATCTGGGCCAGCGAGCCCGGAAAGCTGCCGACGATGGCGCGCGACAGCGCCACCAGCCGGTCGGTGATGCCGCCGACGCTCATCAGGTTGGCCGTCAGCAGGAAGAACGGCACGGCGAGCAGGATGAAGGAGTTGTAGGCGTTGAAGGTTTCCTGCGCGAGCATCATCGTTCCGAGCCGTGGCTCCAGATAGAAGAGCGGCAGGCAGGCGAGGCCGAGCGCGAAGGCCACCGGCACGCGCAGCACCAGCAGCACGAAGAAGCAGCCGAACAGGATCGAGGCCGCCTCGCCGGGGGAGAACAGCGCGCCGGTCATGTGGTGCTCCAGCCGAACAGGATGCGGGCTTCGTCGTAGAACTGCTCGCCCAGGAACACGATCCAGGTGACGGCGGCGACGGGCCAGGCGATGTGGATCATCCAGAGCGGCAGGTCGGCCAGCTCGGAGGTGCGGTGCCAGGCGAAGCTGGTGAACTCGATGCCGCCGACCAGGAACACGATGGCGAAGGCGAGAATGCCCAGCCGCGCCACGATCCGCACGGCGGCCTCGCCTCGGCGGGGCAGGGTGGGCCACACGTCGACCTCGAAGTGGGAGGCTTCCCGCACGCCAATCATGGCGCCGATCATGATCATCCAGATGAACAGGAAACGCGCCATCTCCTCGGTCCAGATATAGGACGGGATCAGCGCGGTGTAGCGCGACACCATCTGCAGGGTGACCGGGATGATGATGATGGCGACGGAGAAGGCCAGCAGGCCGGTCAGGAACCTGGCATAGGCGGCCGTGAACCGGCGCCAGAGGCCGGGCGGCGAGGCAGGAGAATTCATTCGGAAACCGTCCGGAAAAGCGCACCCGGCTGCGGACCGGGAAAAGGCGCAGCGAAGCCCGCGGCTCCGCTGCGCGTACGGATCAATTGGTGGCGACGATCTGCGTGAAGATGCCGTCGGCGCCGATCTCCTTGGCGTAGGCGGCCATCACCGGATCGACCAGCTTCTTCATCTCGGCGCGGTCCTTGAACGGGATGCGCTTCAGCTTGCCCGCCTTCTCCAGCGCGACGAGCTTCTGCTCGTCTTCGCCGCTCTCGACCTGACGACCGTAGGCGCCGGCTTCCTTGCCCGCCTTGACGACCGCATCCTGCAGGTCCTTCGGCAGGGACTTGAAGGTCTTGGACGAGAAGCAGACGGGACGGATGGTGATGGCGTGTTCGGTCATCGCGAGATTGGGCGCCACCTCGTAGAACTTCATCGACTCGACGCCGGCCGCCTCGTTCTCGCCGGCCGAGATGACGTTGTTCTGGATGGCGTTGTAGACCTCGTTGTAGGCGATGACCGTCGGCGACATGCCGGCCGCGGCGAAGGTCTTGGACCAGATCGGTGCGCCCTGGACGCGGACCTTCAGACCCTTGATCTCGGCCAGGTTGCTCACCGGCTTGTTGACGAAGATGTTGCGCACGCCGCCGCCGGCATAGCCGATCAGCATGACCTGGGCCTTCTGTGCGACCTCGTCGGCTACCGGCTTCAGCAGGTCGAGGTCGAGCACCTTGTTCCATTGCGCGAGGTCACGGAACAGGAACGGCGCGTCGATGAACGGTGCCGCCTTGGAGAAGGTCGACATGTGGGCGGGCGAGACGATGGCATAGTCCACCGCCTTGCCCTGCGCCATGTACTCGAAATACTGCTTCTCGAGGCCCAGCGACGAATTGCGGTGGAGCACGAAGTTGATCGGCTTGCCGTAATACTTCTTCACCAGCTCCTCGAACTTCAGGAGCGTCTTGTTGAAGGCGTGGTCGTCGTTGAACTGGACCGCGCCGTTCAGCGTCAGCGGCGCCTGTGCGTTGGCGATGAAAGGTGCCGCGAGAGTCGAGGCGGCGATACCGCCCATCAGCAGTCTGCGCTTCATGTCGTTTCCTCCAATGGCCCTGTTTTGGTTCTGAGACCGGGGCCCTGCGCGAACTATGCATGGCTTTGGGATCGGGCGCGACCGAGTTGTCAGACAACATGCCGTCTTTTTCGGGAGGCTGGTCCGGACCTTGCGTCGGGTTGTGCTGATACGCGTTATTCGATATCATCATAACACACAAATATCCTGTATTATGTCCCTCAATACCCCTTCCTCGAATTTTCTGGCGAGATTCGACGGCCCCTTCGTCCCGAAGCTCGTCTCGGTGCTCCGGGAGGGGTATGGGCTGTCGGCGCTGCGGGCCGATGCCGTGGCCGGGCTCACAGTGGCGATCGTGGCGCTGCCGCTTTCGATGGCCATCGCCATCGCCTCGGGCACCACGCCGGAACGCGGGCTGTTCACGGCCATCGTCGGCGGCTTCCTGATCTCGGCGCTGGGCGGCAGCCGCTTCCAGGTCGGCGGTCCCGCCGGCGCCTTCATCGTGCTGGTCGCCGCGACGGTCGCGCGCCACGGGATCGAAGGGCTGCTGCTCGCCACCCTGATGGCCGGCGTGTTCCTGGTGGCGGCCGGCGCGCTCCGGCTCGGCACCTTCGTCAAGTTCATCCCCTATCCGGTCACCGTGGGGTTCACGACCGGCATCGCCGTCATCATCTTCGCCAGCCAGATCAAGGACCTGTTCGGCCTCACCCTGCAGGGCAAGGAGCCGGGAGAGTTCGCCGCCAAGCTGGAAGTGCTGGCGGGCGCGGCCGGCACGGTGAACGCGGCCGCCGTCGCCCTGGCCGTCGTGACCATCGGCATTATTCTCGGCCTCCGGAAGCTGCGGCCGCACTGGCCGGGCATGCTGGTGGCCGTGGTGGCCGGCTCGGTCGCGACCTTTGCGCTGGGCCTGCCGATCGAGACGATCGGCAGCCGTTTCGGCGGCATCCCCTCCATGCTGCCGGCGCCCAGCCTGCCCGACATGTCGCTGGCGAAGATGCTGGCCGTGCTGCCGGATGCGCTCTCCTTCGCGCTGCTGGGGGCCATCGAATCGCTGCTGTCCGCGGTGGTGGCCGACGGCATGACGGGGCGCCGCCATCGCTCGAACTGCGAACTGGTGGCCCAGGGCGTGGCGAACATCGCGTCGGCGCTGTTCGGCGGCATCTGTGCCACGGGCACGATCGCCCGTACCGCCACCAACGTCCGTGCCGGCGCGCGCGGACCGGTCGCCGGCATGCTCCACTCGGTTTTCCTGCTGGGCTTCATGCTGCTGGCCGCGCCGCTCGCCGCCTACATCCCGCTGGCGGCCCTGGCCGGCGTGCTGGCGGTGGTGGCCTGGAACATGGCCGAGAAGCATGAATTCATGACCCTGCTGCGCTCCTCGCGTGGCGATGCGGTCGTGCTGCTGTCGACCTTCCTGCTCACCGTGTTCCGCGACCTGATGGAAGGCATCGTGGTCGGCACGGCGCTCGGCGTCATCCTGCTCATCCAGCGCCTGACCGCCACGGCGGGTATCGTCGCGCAGCCGGCCCGCGCGCCCTTTGCCGCCGATCTGGTGACCGACCCGCGGGTGATCGTCTACCGCCTGTCCGGCGCCTTCTTCTTCGGCACGGCCTCGACCGTGGGCGCCGTGCTCGACAACATCGCCGACCAGCACAAGGCCTTCGTCATCGACTTCAGCGCCGTGCCCTTCGTCGATTCGACGGCGGCCAACGTCATTGCCGGCGCCGGCCGCAAGGCGGCGCGGCACGGGGTCCGGGTCTACGTCACGGGCGCCACGCCGGCGGTCCGTCACGCGCTGCTGCGGGCCGGTGCCGGACGCCCGCAGGTCCGCTACCTGCCCTCCATCGACGATGCCGTTCGCGAGGCGCACCTGTTGTAGGATGGGCCCATGGCCTCCCCCGTCTCGAATTCCACCGTCTCGATCTCCACCGCCGCGCTCAGCGCCGAGATTTCCGCCACCGGCGCCGAACTGGTGCGCCTGCAGGATCGCGCCGGCGCCGATCTTTTATGGGACGGCAATCCCGCCGTCTGGAACGGCCGCTCGCCGCTCCTGTTTCCCATCGTCGGTGAAGTGAAGGGCAACCGGCTCAACGTGGCCGGCAAGGCCTACGAAATCGGCCGCCATGGCTTCGCCCGCACCTCGACCTTCGCGCTGGTCGGGTCCGAAGCCGCGTCCTGCACCTGGCGGCTCGAATCGAGCGACGCTACGCGGCGCCAGTATCCCTTCGAATTCCGGTTGGACGTCACTTACCGGATCGAAGGTGCGACGCTGCATATGGAAGCTCGGGTCACGAACACCGGGGCTGCGGTCATGCCGGCTTCGTTCGGCTTCCACCCGGCGCTGCGCTGGCCGTTGCCCTACGGCAAGCCGCGGGCGGCGCACGAGATCGTCTTCGAGCGCGCCGAGCCGGCGCCGATCCGCCGGCCGATCGACGGCCTGCTGAGCGCCGCGCAGTTCGCGACGCCGGTACGCGACCGGCATCTCCGGCTGCACGACGATCTGTTCGAGGAGGGCGCGCTGGTCTTCGATACGCTGGCGAGCCGCAGCGTCCTCTATGGCGAAGCGATCCGCGTCGACTTTCCGCGCATGCCCCATCTCGGCATCTGGACCAAGCCCGGCGCCGGCTATGTCTGCATCGAACCGTGGCAGGGCCATGCCAGCCCCGAAGGCTTCGACGGCGAGCTGGCCGACAAGCCCGGCGTGATTGCGATCACGCCGGGCGCTACGGAAAGCTTCGCGATGTCGATCGCGCTCGTGCGCTGACGCGACGTCACCGCAGGGCGGCGGCCAGCGCACCGGCGCTGCGCCACACCTGCTTCTGGCAGATGAACAGCACGCAGCCTTCGATCGTCAGCGTGTCGGCGGTCGGCCGACGCAAGGTCGCGCGGTAGGTCTGGCCGTCCTCGGGATTGTAGATCCGGCCCTCCCAGCCGCCGTTCGTGGTGCGCGCGAGTCCGGACAGGATCGACAGGCCGACGAGCGGCCGCGTGCGCTGGGACGCGTCGGCATTCTGGGTGTCGAGGCGTTGCCGGCCCTTGTCGTCGACGCCGTCCCACACCCAGCGGACGGTGCCGCAGAGGCCCGGTGCGCCGCTGCAGGGCACGATCTCGACGACGGCCGCCGCGCCAGGCGTCACCCACCGTCCCACCGGGCCGTCATCGGCGCGGACCGGGTCGGCGGAAAGAAGAAGGCCTCCGGCCATCACGCACGCCAGCAGGCGACCCGCCCCGACCGGTGCCGTGTTGGTGGCGGCCGGTGAGACGATCGCCTCGAACTTCCGGCGGTAGTCAGGATGCTCGGTGCCCATCAGCTTGTCCCACCAGCGGAAATAGAGACCGTAATTGTAGCGGCCGGCTTCGTGATGCAGGTCGTGATGGGTCGTGGTGTTGTTCCAGCCCAGCCACCGGCCGGGGCCGAAAGCGGCGGAATGAACCTCGGCGCCGGCATGTCCCATGACGTTGCGCAGGATCTGCACGATACCGAAGGCCAGCAGGCCGAGCCCGTGCATCGGCACGACGAGGAGGAAGAGCGGGACGAAGGCACCGTGCACGACCGCCTCGGGGATGGCGAAGGAATAGGCAGTCCACGGCGTCGGCGTCCGCGACAGATGATGCGTGCGATGGAACAGCGCGAACAGGCGCCTGTGGTGCATGGCACGGTGGGCCCAGTAGAAGTAGGTGTCGTGGGCGACCAGCATCAGGGCGAGCGACAGGACGAGGTAGAGCGGTCCGGCCTGGCGGAAATTCTTGTAGATCGTGATCCAGCCCTGATGGTCGCCCACCGCCACCAGGGCGCCCAGCAGCGAAAAGATGAACGCCGTCCGCATCGACGCCAGGAATTCGCGCCGCCGCTGGCCCCGGGCGGGATCGCGGGGCTGCAGCTTGCGGCGGGCCAGACCGGCTCGCCAGAACAAGGCGAGGATCGTGGCCATCAGCGTGGCGGCCACGAGGTAGCGGGCGGTGTCCATGGCCCAGACCGTGGGCCAGGCCGACAGGTAGACGTGCCAGAGTTCGTTCATCGATCGCCCCTCCATCAGGCGTGCCCAATGCCTAGGAGGAGGCGGCGGAAGGATCGCGCCGAAGGTGAAAACCGGCGATCTGCGGCGAAAAACGGCTCGCCGATTCCGGAATCGGCGGGAAATCAGACGCCGTTGCGGCCTTCGGCGGCTTTTCGGTACTCGGTCGGGGTCATGCCGGTGTCGGCCTTGAAGGCCCGGTTGAAGGGACCGAGCGACTGGAAGCCCGAATCGAGGGCGATGGTCAGGATCGGGACATCGGCCTGGGAGGGATCGGCCAGTGCCTGCTTGGCGTCGGCCAGGCGGTGGCGGTTCAGGTACTCGTTGAAGTTCCGGTAGCCCAGCCCGCGGTTGATGGCGCGCCTCAGCCGGTACTCGGGCAGGCCGAGCCGGCCGGCCAGGACGCCGATGGTCAGCCCCTCCTGCCGGTAAAGCCTGTCGACCGACATCAGCCGCTCGAGCGTGGCGAGCAGGGCCGGGTCGGCGGGCTCGTCCTCCGGCATCGTCGCAGCGACGGGCGGGTGAGGAGGTGGGCTGGCGGCCGCGACGGCGTCGACGGCCGGTCCGACCGCCACCGGGCCGAGGACGGAGTCGAGGTCGGCCTGCAGGAGCAGCAGGGCGATGATGGCAGCGATCGCGACCAGGGTGCCCGAGTTCAGCAGGTGCAGGGCCATGGGCACCTGATCGGCGCCAAAGACGAGTTCGACCGTGACGGTGACGGCGATGTGGAGGGCCACGGCGATCAGGATGAACAGGCGCAGGCGCCGCCGGCCTTCCACCAGATCGCTGCTCCAGCCCCGCACCGTTTGCGCCAGCGCCAGAAGCGCCAGCAGGATCACCGCGCCGCGCACGAGCACGCCCAGCAGCCAGTGCGAGGTGAAGCCCGCACCCAGCAGATGGGCCAGCGGCCAGACGACCAGGCCCAGCCAGACCAGCGCATGCCAGGGCCTCAGCCGGAAGGAATCGTCGAACATCGCCTGGGCGAACAGCCAGAAGACGGCGGCATTGCCGGTGCAGAGCATCAGGACCGGGGCGAACCAGACCGGCGGATCATGCGGCCCGGGCGACGAGCAGATCGCGTAGGCGGCGGCGCCCACGGCGAGCAGGGCGCCGAGCCAGCCGGCGGGCCGGCCCCGGGCCTGTCGCAGCGTTGCGGCCGCGACGATCAGGAGCAGCGCAATGCCCGCGCCGCGCAGGGCGATGTCGAGCGTAACGAGGATGCCTGGGCCGCCCATGGTCGGCGACGTGATTAGCATTTTGCCGCGGTCACGCCACCCGCCCCGCGCGGCGGACCGGCTGGCCCTTCAGCGTTTTGCCGCCAGACTCCGGAACAGCGCGTCGCTGCGGTCGTCGGCGGGGAAGAAGCACTCGACGCGGACTTCCTGCAGGGTGATGTCCTGCGGCGTTCCCAGGGTGGCGATGGTGGTGAAGACCGAGAGCGCCTTGCCGCCCACCAGATAGTCGACCGTCAGCATCGGTGCCGGCCGCTCCTCGAAGCGCAGCTTGCGAAACGAGGCGGGCACGTCGGGGTAGGCCATGATCTCCTCGATGAAGGCGAGCGCCTTGGGCTCGCCACCGGACGCCAGGATCTCGGCATAGGTCGTCGACACGAGATAGCGCGCGACCTCCTCCCAGTTGGAGATCTTCGAGCGCAGCGCCCCGGGGTCGAGGATCCAGCGCAGCAGGTTGGGTCCCTTGCCGGGCGGCGGCGCGGGCGGCATGCCCTCGAACAGGAAGACGGTGAAGGCATTGGCCGCTTCGTTGGCCTGCAGCAGGTTCCACAGCCGGTCGATCACGACCGCAGGGTAGGGCTCCTGCTGCTTCAGCATGAAATCGATCGCCCGGCGCACCGGCGCGAGTTCGGGCGCGGCGAGGTTGCTTTCGCGGTAGGCCGGCGCGAAGCCCGCCGCCAGCAGCATCTCGTTGCGCTGGCGGAGCGGCACGTCGAGCGCGGTCGAGAGCTGGACCACCATCTCGCGGCTAGGGCGGGCGCGACCCGATTCGAGGAAGCTGACATGGCGCTGCGAGACGCCGGACTGCAGCGCCAGCGAGAGCTGGCTGGCGCCACGGCGGCGGCGCCAGGCGCGCAGCATGGGACCGAACGTGTCGGCCGCGGGAGAGGACACCGAAGCGGGAGTTGTGCTCATGACGCGAAACCTAGCACCGGCCCGCGGGCCCGCCGATTACCTCCTGCGTAATTGAGAGACCGGTGAGGGAATGCGATCTCCCGATCGTCCGCAACCAAAGGAGGACGACATGACTGCTTCATCCGATCGCCTGCTTCGCCGCACGCTCTGGGCCAACGCCATCCTGTCCGTAGGCTCCGGCGTCCTTCTGGCGGCCCTGCCCACGCCCGTCGCAAAGATGGCCACCCATGCACCCCTCCAGGTGCTGGGCATGGATTTCGCGCTCGTGCTGGAACTGCTGGGGGTGGGCTTCGTGGCCTTCGGTGCGGTGTGCGGCTGGGTCGCGTCACGCCCCGAGATGCCCTTGGGCTGGGCGCGGGCGATCTTCCTGCTCGATGCCTCCTGGGTCGCGATCAGCGCCGTGATGCTGATGCTGCCCGCGTCCTGGACCGGGGCCGGCATCGCGGGCATCGTCGTCGTCGCGCTGATCGTGGCCGACCTCGCGATCCTCGAGTATCTCGGCCTGCGCCGCATCAGCACCGCCCACTAGACGCCGACGAGAGGAAACGATCATGGACAGGCTTCAGCTCCTGAACGACATCAAGCTGCCCTTTGCCGAAGTTCTGGGGCTGAAGTTCACGGAAGCGAGCGAGACCGGGGTGAAGGCCGAGATGGTCGTGCGCCCCGAGCTCTGCACGCGGCCCGCGATCCTGCACGGCGGCGCGGTGATGGCCTTCGCCGATACGCTGGGCGCCGCCGCCACCGTGCTCAACCTGCCCGAGGGCAAGGGCACCACGACGATCGAGAGCAAGACCAACTTCGTGGGGCCGGCACCGGTCGGCACCACGGTGATCGGCGAGACCACGCCGGTCCATCGCGGTCGCCGCACCATGGTGTGGACCACCCGCATCACCACCGCCGAGGGCAAGCTCGTGGCGGTGGTGACGCAGACGCAGATGGTGCTCTAGGCCTTGACCAGCCGGTGGCGCTCGGTCGCCGGGATCAGGGTCAAGTTGCCCAGGATCCTGAGCTGCGGGTCGGCGCTCGCGGCCAGCCTGGGCTGCAGGTCTAGCAGCGCCCTGCCGAACAGCGTCTCGTCCCACAGCCACGCCTTGCGTTTCTTCGACGTGCCGGGATCGGGGAAGGCCGAGGCGGCTTCCAGATAATAGGCCCGCAGATCGTCGATCGCTTCCTTGAGCGTTTGCGCGGGCGGCGGATCGCCGGTCAGCGCGGCGGAGAGAAGAGCACCCGCCGCCGGCATGTCGAGGCCCGAGACGCCCACGGTGGTGCGGCCGGTTCTTGCGACGCTCTGGTCGTGCCAGGTGGCCAGTCGGTCGATCTCGGCCGCCAGCGTGTCGGTCGCCTGGGGGGCGAGGTTGATCGGGCAGGCCCAGCCGGTGAAGTCCGCCTCCTCGGCCACCTCCTCGGGATAGTCGGCGATCAGGGGTCCGTCGGTCCGCTCCAGCAGCTCGGCCGTCGCGCGCAGCACGCGACGCTGGAACTCGGGATCGTCCGGAATGCCGAGCGGCCGGCCGAGTTCGAACGTCACCCAGAGGGCGCGCGGCGGACGGATGGTTTCGGTGTGCTCGCGCACCAGGCTGATGCTGGCGGTCGGAATGCCCTGACGTTCGAGGAAGTGGCCCAGCGCGCCCACGGCGCGCGTGCAGGCGGGTCAAACGGGAACGAGAAGAGCCGCGTCGACGGCATCCTGCTTCAGCAGGCCGGCCAGATGCCGGGCATGCGGCTCGGCCGCATCGGGCGGGAAGGCGCCCATGAACGAGTAGTGCATCGCGGCCATCGAGCCGACGACGCCCTGTTCGACCAGCTCGCGCAGCCGGTCGAGCGGGAAGGCGACGTGGTGGTCCTGCTGGAAGCCGGTGCGGTCGAAGTTCACCGAGATGTGGCTCATCACCAGGTCGCGCGCCGGAGTCCCGGCCGGAATGACGCGGTAGCTGCCGTCACCGGGGCGGAACGGCCGGTCGCCGCGCCGGTGCAGGCCCGCCGTCGAGATCAGCGCGACGCGGCGCTGGCTGAGCGGCTTGCCGGGCAGCGCCGGCGTGTCGTCGAACGTGGGACACTCGATGCGCCGGAGGTGATGGGCCTCGACCTCCGGCATGTCGCTGAGACGTTTGACCATGCGCTTGTTTCCCTGTTGCTTCCGCGTCGCCTCAGCCCGCAACGATGTCGCGCAGCAGTGCGACGGTAGGCTCCGGTTCGGGCCTGTACTTGTAGTCCACGTCGGCTTCGAGCGAGCGCACGATGCCTTCGCCGTCGACGACGAATCGCGCGGGCACCGGCAGCTGCCACGAGGTGTCGCCATTGCGCAGCGGGAGATCGATGCCGAGGCTCAGGTAAACTTCCCTGAGGTCGTCGGGGAGCGTGAAGGCGAGGCCAAAGGCTTCCGCGACACTGGACTTCTCGTCCCAGACGATCGGAAAGGTGAGCTTCTGTTTGGTCGCCATGTCTGCCGTGCGCACCGGCAGTTCGGGCGAGATCACGATCAGGCTGGCGCCAAGGCCCGCGATGTCGGCGTACACGCTTTGCAGAGCATCCAGCTCATGCCGGCAGTAGGGTCACCAGGATCCTCGGAAGAAGGACAGGACCAACGGCCCACCGGCGAGAAGATCGTCCGAGTCGACACGACGCCCGTCGTGATCGGCCAGGGCGAAGGCCGGCATCCGACGGCCGACCGGCGCGATGCGGTCGAGAATGCCCGTACGGCGCAGGTCTTCGGTGGCCCTCTCCATGATGGCCTGCTTGTCAGCGGGAAGCCGCGCCGCGCTGGCCGTCCGCATTGCCGAGAGTTTGTCTGCCAATGACATTGCCTACTCCTTGGTTCGGGTTTCGCTGAGGTTGCTGTAGGTCTGGCGCGTGGCGACGATGGCGTGGTCGCTGCAGCCGTTCTCGCGCTCGACATTGGCCGCCGCGTATTCGGGCGAGGTCATCATGGCGAGGAACGCCGCGCGCGAGGGATAGCGGACCAGCGCCACGTAATCCCAGCGATGCCGGTCCGGCTCGCCCAGCGCCACTGTCTCGGCATTGCCGGTCCAGATGATGGTGCCGCCCTGGGCCTTGATCAGCTTTATGGTGAGCGCGCTGTAGCGCAGATAGGCGTCCCAGCCGCTGCCCTTGCCGTCGAGCGAGCGCGCGCGGAAGCGCATCAGGTTCAGCATGACCACGGGAACGTCGTCCGGCAGCGCGCGCAGGGCGGCATCGTTCAGGTGGTCGATCAATGCGGCCTCCCCAGAAGGTCGAGCGCCGGCTGGACCACCGCTTCCAGCGTGCGCCGTCGCGCACCGGTACGCGACAGCACGCGCATGCCCATCAGCACGCCCAGCAGGTGGATCGACAGGGCCTCGGCATCGGTGCCGCGCGGCGTCTCGCCGGCCTCGATCGCGGCCTCGACGTTGCGCCGGAAGAACGCGCGGATCTCCTCGAGATAGCCCGTGACCACGCGGCCGAGCTCGGCGTCGTGCGGCGCCACATCGAGCGCGGAATTCACCAGCAGGCAGCCCTTGCAGTCGCGATCCTTCAGCGAACGGTCGATCACTTCGGCCAGGAACGCGCGGATCGCCTCGCGGGGACGATGACCGACCTCGAGCCGTGCGATGCGCTCGCGGGTCGACCGGTTGGCGTAGCGTTCGAGGACGCGCTCGAACAGGGCGCGCTTGCCGCCGAACGCATTGTAGAGGCTGGCGCCGCCGATCCCCATCTCGCGCGCGAGGTCGCGTACCGACGTGGCCTCGTAGCCACGATTCCAGAAACAGTCGACGGCGGCATCGAGCGCGCGGTCTTCGTCGAATTCCCTCAGGCGTGCCATGGGAGCATAAGAGCGCGATTCTGGAGCGAGTGCACTAAAATTCGTGTGCGGCTGGCCCGCTCCGTGCTAGCGAAGGGCATGGCCGAGGGAACACCCGTACGGATCACACGCGACCACTGGGGCTTCCTGTGCGGCGCCATCATGGCGCTGGGGGCGTCGCTGTCGTTCGCGTCGGCGCGTGCCGGCATCCTGGGCGGCCTCGGCGCCGTCGACATGATCTTCGCCCGCTACGTCGTAGCCGGCGCGATCATGCTGCCGCTGCTCGTGCGCTACGGGCTGCGTGATTTCGCCGGCATCGGCCTGCGCCGGTCTCTGATCCTCACGCTTCTGGGGGGCGCTCCCTTCGCGCTGCTGCAGACCGGGGGATACGGCTTTGCACCGCTTGCCCATGGCGCCGTGATCGCGCCCGCGACCGTGACCATCGTCAGCACCATCGGCGCCGCCCTGTTCCTGCGCGAACGATTGAGCCGCAACCATCTGGTCGGCGCCGCCATCGTGCTGGCGGGCATCTTCCTGATCGGCTGGGATGGGCTCACCCAGCCGGCGGGCGAGCGCGCCTGGCTTGGCGATCTCCTGTTCTTCGCGTCGAGCGTGCTGTGGGCGGGCTTCACCCTGCTGCTGCGGCACTGGCGCCTGCCTGCCCTGCAGGCGACGGCAGTGGTGGCGGTGCTGTCGTTCCTGCTGACGACGCCGATCTATCTCGCCGTGATGGGCATCGCGCACCTGCAGGCGCTGCCGCTCGGCATGCTGGTCTTCCAGGGGCTGGTACAGGGCGGACTGCAGGGCGCCATTACCATGGTGGCCTACAGCCAGGCCGTGATCTTCCTCGGCGTGAGCCGCGCCGTGCTGTTTCCGGCCATCGTGCCGGCTCTCTCGGTGCTGGTCGGGATTCCGATCGTGGGGGAAATCCCCGGGGGCCTTCAGATCGCCGGCCTCTGCCTCGTCACGATGGGCCTGCTGACGACGATCGGAACCTTCCGGCGGCTCGGCCTGCGCTGACGCAAGGCCCGCGCGCCGCGCGACTCAGCGCATCAGGGCCGGCACGAAGGCCTGCAGCGCGGCATCGGCGTCGCCCGCGCTCTGCTGCTGCGACTGCGCCCAGTCGATGCGGATCTTGATGAAGTGGTCGCGAAAGCCGGTCAGCAGCAGCTTGCTGTACACCCGCGAATTGGCCTGGGTCACGCCGCTGTAGGTGACGCAGCGGAAGGTCACCGCCCCATAGGTGCAGCTCGAGGGCACCGAAGGCTTCTGGAAGGCGGTGTAGCCCGCGTGCTTGAACTGCTGCTCGGCCGAGCTGAGTTCGGCGTTGAACTGGCCGGTCACCGTCGGATTGTCGCTGCCGGCCGGCACCCGGCGGCCGAGGTCGTAGACCTGGACGCTGATCGTCAACCGCTTCGGCGTCGAATAGGTGTAGGACGCGCCCAGGCCGGGATTGTTGGCCGGAGGCGCGGCATAGTTGACCGAGCGCTCGAACGTGGCGCCGCCCAGGGTCGCTGGAAAGTTGAGCCTGGTGCCGGGATTGGTCGTCGGCGTCGACGACTGGGTCTGGGCCGATGCAGGTACGGCAACGGCCACGGCGAGCAGGGCGGCAACCAGCAGGGCCTTGGCGGTTCTAGACATCGAGGTTCGCGACCTTCAGCGCGTTTTCCTGGATGAACTCTCGGCGCGGCTCGACCACGTCGCCCATCAGGGTCGAGAAGATCTCGTCGGCCTCGTCGGCATGGTTGATGCGGACCTGCAGGAGCGTGCGCGCCTCGGGGTCGAGGGTGGTCTCCCAGAGCTGGTCGGGATTCATCTCGCCCAGTCCCTTGTAGCGCTGGATCGTGACGCCCTTGCGGCCGGCCTCGAGAACGGCGGCGAACAGCTCGGTCGGCGAGGAGATCCGGGTCTCCTTGTCCTTCATCGCGAAGATGCCGGGCTTCTGGTAGACGGCCTGCAACTCGTCGGCCAGCGCGTCGAGCTTGCGCGCCTCGGCGCTGCGGGTCAGCGGTCCGTCGATCACGTGCCGCTCGCTGACGCCGCGCAGGCGGCGCGTGAAGGCGAGACCGCCGTCGGCCATCGGCTCGCCGGTCCAGCCCTTCTCCAGCAGCGGGCTGACGACGTCGAGACGCTTGGCGATGTAGTCGGCGGTCTGCTTGGCCAGCACCGGATCGGCCAGCACGTCGGGCTTGAGGGCGCCGGCGATCGCCGCCTGCTCGATCACGGCCTGGCTGGTGACACGGCGCGACAGGGCCAGCGGCTTCACGAGGTTGGTCACCGAGCGGGCGATGTCGACCGTGTTGCGCAGATCGTCCTTGGCGAGGACGCTGCCGCTGCCGAGCTGCAGCGTGGCGCCCTCGAGGCCGGTCTGGATCAGATGGTCGTCGAGCGCGCGCTCGTCCTTGAGGTAGATCGCCG
>CAIYWM010000737.1 GCA_903929895.1 uncultured Alphaproteobacteria bacterium | reverse complement strand
TGACTTCATCGAGAGCCTGCCGCAGGGCTACGCGACAATCATCGGCGAGAAGGGCATCAAGCTGTCCGGCGGCCAGCGCCAGCGGGTCGCCATCGCCCGCGCACTGCTGCGTGACACGCCGATCCTGGTGCTCGACGAGGCCCTCTCCGCCGTCGATGCCGAGAACGAGGCGGTGATCCAGGAAGCGCTCGACCGACTGATGCAGGGCCGCACGACCCTCATCCTGGCGCACCGCCTGTCCAGCGTCATCGACTGCGACCGCATCCTCGTCCTCGACCGCGGCCATGTCGCCGAACAGGGCAAGCATGCCGCGCTGATGGGCCAGGGCGGCGTCTATGCGCAGCTCATGGCCGAACAGGCGCGCGAGCAGCAGGCCGACGTCACGTTCGATGCGCTCGCCGCACCCCAGCGCGCCGAGACGATCGCCAGCACCTCGGGCGGTGCGATGAAGCCCGTCACCGAAGGCATCATCAAGGCCGAGGGCCTGACCTGGTACCAGGTCGTGGTCGCACTGATGAAGGTCATCATGCCGTGGAAGGGCAAGCTCACCGCCACCTTTATCCTGGGCGTGGCCCGTGTCGTCTCGTTCATCGGTATTGGCGTGCTCTCCGCCCTGATCGTGCTGGCGCTCAAGAACCACGAGCCCTATGGCGGCCTCGCCATCGCGCTCGCCATCCTGGCGCCCGTCTCCGGCATCCTGCACTGGTTCGAATCCTGGCTGGCCCACGACATGGCCTTCCGCCTGCTGGCCGAGATGCGCATCGACGCCTTCCGCAAGCTCGACGCGCTGGCGCCGGCCTATCTCACGCGCCGTCGCACCGGCGATCTCATGGCGCTGGCCACCAACGACATCGAGCTGGTCGAGTACTTCTTCGCCCACACGGTGGCGCCGGCCTTCGTCGCCATCCTCATTCCCGCCGCCGTGGTGATCGCACTGGCCACGACCAGCGGCTGGCTGGCGATCACGCTGGTGCCGTTCCTGCTCGCCGTGGGGCTGAGCCCCTTCCTGATGCGCAAGCGGGTCGACCGGTTGGGCAGCCAGGCGCGCGAAGCGGCCGGCGAACTCGGCGCCTTCGCCGTCGATTCGGTGCAGGGGCTGGGCGAGATCGTGGCCAACCAGCAGGAGCGCGCGCGCGGCGACAAGCTCGACGAGCTGTCGGATCGCCACATCGCGCTGCGCCTGCCCTTCTTCAGCGAGCTCACGATGCAGCACGCCATCCTCGAAGTGCTGACGGGCCTGGGCGGCCTCGCCATCGTCGTGGTCGGCGCCGTCCTCGCCTCGCGCGGCACACTCGATCCGGGCCTGCTGCCGCTGATGACCATCCTTGCGATGTCGGCCTTCCTGCCGGTCTCCGAGATCGCGCAGATCGGGCGCCAGCTCGCCGACACACTGGGCGCGACGCGGCGTGTCTATGCGCTGGCCAACGAACCGATCCCGGTGCGCGACGGTCCGGGCGTGCCGGTGGCGCGCGGCGCCGCCGCACTGGCGCTGGAACAGGTGAACTTCACCTATCCCGGCCAGACACGGCGTGCCTTGTCCGATGTGAGTTTCGATATCCCCGCCGGCAAGACGATCGCACTGGTCGGCACGTCGGGCGCAGGCAAGACTACGATGGCGCAGCTCCTGATGCGTTTCTGGGACCCCGATACCGGCCGCATCACGCTGAACGGCGCGGACTTGCGCGACTACAAGCTCGACGAGCTGCGCGGCCTCGTGGCTCTCGTCGCCCAGGACACCTACCTGTTCAACGACACGCTGCGCGCCAACATCCTGATCGCGCGGCCCGAGGCCACGGAGGCCGAGCTGCTGGCGGCCATCGAACATGCGTCGCTGGCCGAGCTGGTCGCGACCTTGCCACAGGGCC
>CAIYWM010000736.1 GCA_903929895.1 uncultured Alphaproteobacteria bacterium | reverse complement strand
GCGGTGCGGACCTTCATGAACCGACAGGTAGGCGCCGACGCCATGTCCGGTGCCGTGATCGTAATCGAGGCCGACCTGCCACAGCGCGTAGCGCGCCAGCACGTCGAGCTGCGAGCCGGTCGTGCCCACCGGGAAGCGGGCTCTGGCCAGCGCGATATGTCCCTTGAGGACTCGCGTGAAGCGGTCGCGCATCTCGGGCGACGGCGTGCCGACCGCGACGGTGCGCGTGATGTCGGTGGTGCCGTCGCGATACTGGCCGCCGGAGTCCACCAGGTAGAGGCTGCCGGGCTCCAGCGTGCGCTCCGACGCCTCGGAGGCGCGGTAGTGGACGATGGCCCCGTTGGGGCCGGCGCCGGAGATCGTATCGAAGCTGAGGTCGCGTAGTTTGCCGGTCTCCTCGCGCAGCGCCTGCAGCCGGTCCGACACTTCGATCTCGCGCAAATTGCCGGCGCCGGACCTGGCATCGAGCCATTCCAGGAAGCGACTGACCGCGGCACCGTCGCGGCGATGGGCAACGCGAATGCCTTCCAGCTCCACGGCGTTCTTGCAGGCCTTGGGAAGCGCGATGGGATCGGCGTCGCGAACCAGCGTCGCACCTGCGGCCTGCAGGCGGGTCGCGGCCCAGTAAGGCGCGGTCGAGGGCTCGAGCAGGATTCGCTTGCCGAGCTTGCCGAGCATGTCGAGCGCGCTGCCCAACTCCTCTGGAGGCGCCAGGGTCACGGCATTGCCCAGCCAGGAAACGGTGCGGTCGGGGATCTTGCGGCGGTCCATGTAGAGATCGACATGGCCGTCGGCATGGATCAGCGCGAACCCCAGCGCGAACGGGGTGCGGGGGACGTCCCCGCCGCGCACGTTCAGCAACCAGGCGATCGAATCGGGGGCGGTGATCAACGCGACGTCGGCGTTCCTGGCCGCGAGCGTCGAGGCGATCCGTCCGCGCTTGCTCTCGCTGGTCTCGCCGGCAAATTCCACGGGATGCGGCAGCACGGGCGCAAGCGGAGCGGGTGGCCGGCCGCGCCACACGGCGTCGACGGGATTGGACTCGACGGGCACGAAGCTGCCGCCCGCCCGCTGGCAGGCGCGGGCGAAGCGATCGTAGCCGTCGACGGTCTGCAGCCAGGGATCGAAGCCGAGCTTGCCGCCCCTGGGCAGGTTCTCGGCGATCCACTGCTCGGCCGACTGCTCGGGAATCTGGTGCGGCACGAACGCCTCGACGTCGACCTGGTCGCGCACTGCGAGCGTATAGCGGCCGTCGACGAAGATGGCGGCGCGCTGCGCCAGGACGATGGCGAGGCCCGCCGAGCCATTGAATCCGGTCAGCCATCCCAGTCGCTGGGCGCGCCGCGGCACGTATTCGCCCTGATGTTCGTCGGCCCGGGGCACGACGAAGCCGTCGAGCCCGCGGCGCTTCAGTTCGGCGCGCAGACTGGCCAGCCGCTCTCCCGGGGCCGGGGTCGCCTGCAGCCCGTCATCGGCCGCCGCGAGCTCTGCCCGCCAGGCAGACAATGCCGTGGTCAATTCCGCGTCAGCCACCGGATCGATCAACTCGACCCACTCCGGCCCGGACAGGCTTTCGGGGGCCGCGGCAACGCCGAGCATCAGGTCTCCGAGAGCAGCGGGGTCGGCGGCGCGGCCGCGGCGGCGGAGGAGGGCGAGTACGTCGTCGGGAGCAGTCGTCATGATGAGAGGGACCCTACGCGGGGCGATGGGTCTGATCAAACGGAGCAATAATGTTGCTCTCGCATTTGCGAAATGCTTGGAGATGATTCGCTATGCGTTTGACGCATATCGAACCTTCAGAGTCCGCACTTATTGTTGTCTCTCAAGGCTCTATATTTGCTGGGTGCAGTGCAGCATCGACTATCGCGCCGCACAATAGAAGGAGAGACTCATGATGACCCAGCCGATTCGGACCTTTAAGGATCTGACCAGCGAAACTGCGCCGGCGGGGGGAAACGCAACTTCCAAGATCAGCTTCACCCTCGACGACCGCCGCCTGCTCGAGTTGCGCGCCCGCTACGCGCGTGCCGAATGGCTGGCGAACGCACTGGGTGACGCGATCCTGTGGGTTGGCCGCCTGTACGATCGCGCCGTCGGCGGGATCAAGGCCGACCTCAAGCTGCGCGCCGCCGAGGCCCAGCTCCACCGTATGAGCGACCGCGAACTGGCCGATCTCGGCCTGTGCCGGGCCGACATCACCTTCGCCATCCGCGAGGCCGCCGAAGGCGTGGCGCCGCGGTTCGACGATGTCGGCGGGCAGGTCACTGCGGCAAACCAGAATCTGCGCCGCGCCGCGTAGCCGATTGTTGAGTAGCGTAAGCGTAAGCGTAAGGGGGCCGGCGAAAGCCGGCCCTTTCGCTTTGTGGCCTCAGCTCCGGCGCAGGATCAGGCTGCGCCACCAGGCGCCGCCCGTTTCGAGATCGATGCGGCGCTCGAAGCTGAAGCCGCAGCGCTCGTAGCCTGTGAGGATGCCGGCCGCCTGCTCGACCAGCAGTCCGCTCAATAGCACGCGACCGCCAGGGCGCACCGACGCGCCGAACGCCTCGGCGAGATCGAGCAGCGGCGCGGCAAGGATGTTCGCGACGATGAGGTCGTAGGGCGCGCGTCCGGCCAGTTCGTCGGCCTGCAGGCCCGCGGAGACGAAGAACGAGCAAAGCTCCGGAACCCCGTTGAGCGCTGCGTTCTCGCGCGCGACCTCAACCGCTTCAGCATCGTTGTCGCCGCCGATCACTGGGCGGTTCCACAGCTTGGCCATCGCGATGGCGAGGATGCCGCTGCCGCATCCCACGTCGACCGCGTTGACCGTCTCCGCCGGATCGAGGGTCGCCAGCATCTCAAGGCATCCGCGGGTGGTGGCATGCGTGCCAGTGCCGAAGGCCAGGCCGGCGTCGATGCGCAGGGGCAGCAGGCCTGCGGGACGGCCGTCCATCACGTGCGACGGGTGCACCCAGAAGGGGCCGACGGCGAAGGGCCGGAAGGAGCGCTGGTTTTCGGCCACCCAGTCGATGTCGGGCAGTTCCTCCCAGCGCCAGTCCGGCCGGTCGAGGCCGAGGGCCTGCGCGGCGGCCTCGATCGCCGCTTCGACCAGTGC
>CAIYWM010000735.1 GCA_903929895.1 uncultured Alphaproteobacteria bacterium | reverse complement strand
TGCTGATCGGCCTGATGATGAGCGGCTTCTTCATCATCTTCACCCTGGGAATCCGGTTCAGCAATCCGATCTCGGCCGCCGCCGTCCAGGTGGCGGGACCGCTTGTAGCCGCGGCGACCGTGCGCCTCGTAACCGGCGCGCGCTTCGATCCCGGCTTCGGGATCGCGCTGGCGCTGACCCTGACGGGAGGCGCCATTCTGGCGGCCGGCAGCCTGTTCGGTCGGGGCGCGCTGACCCTGGGCGGCGGCGAGATCATCGTGCTGCTCTCCAACGCGCTCTGGACGGTCTACAGCCTGAAGGCACAGGCCTGGTTCGACCGGGCGAGCCAGCTGCACCGGGCCTATGTCGCGTCGCTGTCCGCCCTGGGCTGGATGGCGGCACTCACCGTTGTGTTGATCGGTCTGGGCTGGGCCAACTCGCCGTTCGCGGTGACCGACGGCTGGGTTTGGAGCCAGCTCCTGCTCGTGGCCGTCTTCGCCAGCGGCATGGGTGCCTATCTCTGGAACGTCGGCGCCAGCAGGCTGGGGGTTGCAATTGCGTCGCTCTGGGTCAATCTCGTGCCGTTTTTCGCCGTATTATGGTCAATGACCTATGGCTTTATTCCCAACGCCTACCAGATCGCCGGTGGGCTCGTCGCCCTGAGTGGCGTCGTCTACATGCAATGGCGAAAGCTTCAAACGACAAAGCGATAAGACAGGCTCTGCCATGCCCGACATGTCTCTTCCTCAGCTCAAAGTCTCCAATTGCCGCTGGCTCTCCGTCCCCGGGAGGGGCGACGTCCGCGGCAAGATCAACTTCCTGGAGTTCGATCACCAGCTCGGCTTCACGGTCCGGCGCCTGTTCTGGCTGCACGACATCGCCGCCGACCAGTGGCGCGGCCGGCACGGGCACCGCGAGTCGCACCTCGTCACGCTGGTCATGAACGGGTCCTGCCAGCTGCATCTCGACGACGGCAGGGTGAAGGAGACGGTCGTCCTCAGCGATCCGGGACGGGCGCTGCATATCGGGCCGATGGTCTGGCACGAGCTGGACAACTTCGCGCCGCAGACGGTCATCCTGGTCATCGCCTCGACCCTGTACGACGAGAGCGAGTACCTGCGCGACTACGAGGCGTTCAAGCGCGAAGCCGCGGCGGCGAGCCGCGCATGATCCCCTTCCTCGACATGAAGTCGGTCTACACCGAGCTCAAGCCGGAGCTCGATGCCGCCTACCTGCGCGTGATGGAGTCCGGCTGGTTCGTGCTCGGCAAGGAGGTCGAAGCCTTCGAGGCCGAGTACGCCGCCTTCTGTGGCACCAAACATTGCGTCGGGCTGGGCAACGGTCTCGAGGCGCTCGAACTCGCGCTGCGCGCCTGGGACATCGGCGCCGGCGATGAAGTCATCGTGCCGTCCAACACCTACATCGCGACCTGGCTCGCGGTGACGGCGGTCGGGGCCAAGGTGGTGCCGGTGGAGCCGACCCCCGGCGGGCCGAACATCGATCCCGACCGCATCGCATCGGCCATCACGCCGCGCACTCGCGCGATCATGCCAGTCCATCTCTATGGCCAGCCGGCCGATATGGACGCGATCATGGCGCTCGCCAGCAAGCATGGTCTGAAGGTGGTCGAGGACGTGGCCCAGGCGCAGGGCGCCAAGGTGCGCGGACGGCGCACGGGCTCATTGGGAGACGCCGGCGCGCACAGCTTCTTCCCGAGCAAGAACATCGGCGCCTTCGGCGATGGCGGCGCGGTCACGACGGACGATCCGAAGCTCGCCGAGCGGCTGCGCACGTTGCGCAACTACGGCAGCCGCGTGAAGTACGTGAACCTCGAGAAGGGCCTGAACTCACGCCTCGACGAACTGCAGGCGGCCTTCCTGCGCGTGAAGCTCACGAAGCTCGACGAATGGAACGACCGCCGCAGGAAAGTGGCGGCACGCTACGATGACAGGCTGTCCGACATCACGAGCCTCGCCCTGCCCAACGTCCCGCAATGGGCCGATCCGGTGTGGCACCTGTACGTGGTGCGAACGAACCGGCGCGCCGATCTGGCGAAGGCGCTGGAGAAGGCGGGCATCGGATCGCTGATCCACTATCCGATCCCGCCGCACCTTCAGGAAGCCTATGCCGAACTCGGCCAGGGCAAGGGGACCTATCCCCTCGCCGAGAAGCTGGCCGAGACCGTCCTCAGCCTGCCGATGGGGCCGCACATGCCGCTCGAGTCGGTCGATCAGGTCTGCGCGGTGATCCGGGAGACGCTCGAAGCCAAGTGAGGATCCGGGGCGCCTCCAAGGCGGTCCTGGATCCACCAACACCAACCTCATGCTGAGGAGCGCTCCGATGGAGCGCGTCTCGAAGCATGGGCACGAGCACCACGTCTGTTGCCGATCCTTCGAGACGCGGCCTGCGGCCGCTCCTCAGGATGAGGGGGTGCGGGTCGGCTTTATCCTGAAAGACTCTAGTGGTTGTGCAGGATCTGGCCGAGGAACAGCTTGGTGCGCTCGTTCCGGGGATTGGCGAAGAACTCCTCGGGCTCGTTCTGTTCGACGATCTCGCCGCGATCCATGAAGATCACCCTGTCGGCCACGGCGCGGGCGAAGCCCATCTCGTGGGTGACGCAGAGCATGGTCATGCCCTCGCGCGCCAGTTCGATCATGACGTCGAGCACTTCCTTCACCATCTCGGGGTCGAGCGCTGACGTCGGCTCGTCGAACAGCATGATCTTGGGACGCATGCAGAGCGCCCGGGCGATCGCCACTCGCTGCTGCTGGCCGCCCGAGAGCTGGCCGGGATACTTCAGCGCCTGCTCGGGGATGCGCACCCGGGTCAGCAGGCTCATGGCGATCTCCTCGGCTTCCTTCTTCGGCGTCTTCTTCACCCAGATCGGCGCCAGGGTGAGGTTGTCGAGGATGGTGAGGTGCGGGAAGAGGTTAAACGACTGGAACACCATGCCGACCTCGCGGCGGATCGCTTCGATGTTCTTGACGTCGTTGGAGAGCGTGACGCCGTGCACGACGATGTCGCCGCGCTGATGCTCCTCCAGCCGGTTGATGCAGCGGATCAGCGTCGACTTGCCCGATCCCGACGGTCCGCAGATGACGATCTTCTCGCCTTCCTTCACGTCGAGATTGATGTCGGTCAGCACGTGGAACTGTCCGAACCACTTGTTGACGCCCTTGAGCTGGATCACCGATTCGACCTTCGAGAGATCTCGCGCGGTTGCGGCCATGACGTGCTCCCTGACGGCGCCTAGCGGCGCGTACCCTTGTTGAGCTCGAATTCGAGGTACTTGCTGTACCGCGACATCGAATAGCAGAAGATGAAGTAGACGAAGGCGGCGAACAGGTAGACCTCACCCGGGAAGCCCGCCCAGTTGGGATCGACCAGCGCCTGGTTGGCGGTGTTCAGGAAGTCGAAGATGCCGATGATCAGCACCAGCGACGTGTCCTTGAAGAAGCCGATGAAGGTGTTGATGAGCGGCGGGATCACGACGCGCAGCGCCTGCGGCAGGATGATCAGCAGCGTCTTCTGCGGGTAGTTGAGGCCCATCGCGTCGGCGGCCTCGAACTGGCCCTTGGGCAGCGACTGCAGGCCGCCGCGGATGACCTCGGCGATGTAGGCGCCGGCGAACAGGATGACGGCGACCTGGGCGCGCAGGAACTTGTCGATGGTCGTGCCCGAGGGCAGGAACAGCGGCAGCATGACCGAGGCCATGATCAGCAGGCTGATCAGCGGCACGCCGCGGATCAGCTCGATGAAGCCCACGCACAGGCCCTTGATGAGGGGCAGGTTGGACCGCCGCCCCAGCGCCAGCAGGACGCCGTAGGGGAAGGCGAAGGCGAGGCCATAGGTCGCCAGGATCAGCGTCACCGGCAGGCCGCCCCAGAGGCTGGTCTCGACGTAGCTGAGCGGCGCGATGGCGATGCTCCAGCTCGGCAGCACGCCCATGATGCGCAGGACGAGGCCGACCGCGCCGATCGCGACCAGGGCATAGTAGGCCATCCGCTCGGACGGTGCCGCCAGCGCGCTGCGCAGGCCGAGGCCGATGCCGCCGCCGGCCAGGGCGACGAACAGGATGAGGCTCAGCGGAATGTGGATCTGGCCGAACATCAGCAGGAAGGTGACGAACGATCCGACGCCCCAGATCACGAGCAGGCGCCAGTTCCACATGCGGCGGTCGGCGCTCAGCACCAGCATGGCCAGCATGGTGATGACGGCGAACAGCGGCCGCCAGTGCTGCTCGTAGGGGAAGGAGCCGAAGAAGATGTAGCGGAACTTCTCGCGGATCAGCGCCCAGCAGGCGCCGCCGCCGCGGCATTCGGCGCCGGTCGTGGCCGTGAAGTTGGCGGTGAACAGCGCCCATTCCAGGAACCAGGAGAGGACCCAGACGACGAAGGCGATCAGCACGACCGTGGTGATGCCGTTGCCCCAGCTCGAGAACAGGTTCTTGCGGGCCCAGCCGAGCGGGCCGGTTTCGTCGACGGGAGGGGCGATCGGCTTGCGCTCGCCTGCAGGCATGGCGTCGGTCATGCTCAGCGCTCCCTCAGGGCGATGCGTTTATTGTACCAGTTCATGAACGCCGAGATCGACAGGCTGACCGACAGGTAGGCGGCCATGATGATCAGGATGTTCTCGATCGCCTGGCCGGTCTGGTT
>CAIYWM010000734.1 GCA_903929895.1 uncultured Alphaproteobacteria bacterium | reverse complement strand
CCGAATCCCCCGGCCTGCCGCAGGTGGGATCGAAAGTGTATGCCAGGGCCAGGACCGCGAGCGTCACGACGATGGGTGTCACGACCAGACCGAGCAGGCCGAAACCCAGGATCCGTCCGATGAGCCCGGCCATCAGCCTGCCGCCCGTCGGCTGGCTTCCTCGAAGCGCTTGCGGCGCAACTCGACGCGGGGATCGTCCATGTCGGGGACCGTCGGCTCGGGCACCCAGCCGTCGCGCCCCGGCACGTAGGCACGATTGGTCTGCAGCGGATTGCGGTTGACCAGGGGCCGCGCATGCATCGGATGGCGCAGGCTGCGGACCTCATGTTCGATCTCGAACAGCGCCTTGCCCGTGGCCGGGTCGGCGATGTGCTGGAAGCGGTACTGGTGCTGGTTGCTCTCCTCGGTCAGCAGGCCGCGCTCGACCAGCCCGCGATAGGGGCCGGAGAAATTCGCGACATAGACCTGGATGTGATGCCCGTCATAGGCTTCGGGCGCGGCATCACTCTCACGGAAGATCAGCTCCTGGCCGATGCCGACCGAAACATGTGCCGCCTCCCCTTCGACGCGCGCACTGGTCGTGAAAACGTCGCGATAGAAGCCGGCGATCCCCTCGGCCGAGCCGTGCGGCACGTCGAACTCGACATAGGCCATGCCCAACGCCATGCCGTCGAAGCGCGACGACGGATCGTGGCAGAGGATGCTGTTGCCCCAGGGACAGGTCGTCTCGACATGGTCGTCGTGCTCGACGAAGGCGAAGCGCGTGTCGCCCAGCAGGCCCTTCATCCGGCCGAGCCTCTGCAGCAGCGCCTCGCGGTCGGGGATCACGAGGCCGACCCGTCCGCGCAGGCGCTGCGCCCGGGCCATCGTCGGCAGGTGGAACTGGCTCAGCCCGACATTGACCCACATATTGTCGATGCTGGTCATCATGTAGGGATCGCGCGTGAGGCCGAGCCCGCTCATGTAGAAGACCGTCGCCAACCCCTGGTCGGCGATTCCGAGATTGACGTGCTCCAGCGCCACGATGTTGCCCACGTCCTCGGCGGCGCGGTCGTACTGTTTCACACCCGGTTCGTTCAAGGCCTGCCCTCCTGAAGCGCGCGCAGTATAGAGGCCGAACGGCATGGCCGACAGGCGCCGGTCAGACTCATTCAGGCCTCGATGCCGCCAGCGGCAGCGCGACGGGAAGACGATGTCGAGTTCCCGCCGACGACGGTCGTAGTGGTAGGAGCGGACGACGGTCGAGGGCATTATCAGATAACGCCCGGCGCCATCATGGGATGCGCAAAGGAGAGAGCCATGAGTTTAGAGTCCGAGGGACGCCTGCCAAGCGTCTCACCGACCGGTCCCCTGCGGCCCTCCTTTCCCGTGTGGGGCCTGTTCGGGCGCGGGGTGCTCTATGTCGTCGGTCAGGTGCTGGTCGTCCCGGCGCCGTGGACCGCCACCGGCTTCTACCGGTTCATCTGCGAGCATGTGTCCCTGCCGGACGGGCGGCGCCTCCGCTTCGCGGGCCAGCCGGGCGACATCTGGTACATCCTGATCGGTCTCGCCGCCCTGGGATGGCTGCACAACGTCCAGCATGCCGGCGTGAGTGGCGCGGTGACACTGGCGACCGTCCTTCTCACCGTCCCGGTCGTGCGCTGGTTCTGCGCCAGCGTGCGTACCGAGGATGGCCGGCTCAGCTTTTCCTTCAACGGCGAAGCACTGGCCTGGCTCGGCTGGCACCTCCTGCTCATCGTCTCCCTCCTCACCATCATCGGCTGGGCCTGGGTCCTGAAGGCTATGATGCTTTGGATCTGTCGCAACATCAGCGGCACCGTCGGCGTCACCTTCACCGCAACGGGGCCTGCGGTTCTCGGCCACGCGCTGCTGCTGATCCTGATGTGTGTGTTCATCATCCCGATCCCGTGGGCCATGCGCTGGTACGCCGACTGGTTTGCCAGGCAGTTCTCCGTGGTCGCGCCTAACGCTGGCGGCTGATCCGTCGCCACAGGCCGAACAGGCCGACGCTGAAGGCGAGCGTTGCGCCGATCAGGAAGCCAGTGGCGTAACCTCCGGTCAGGGACAGGGCCGCGCTGAACAGCAGCGGCAGGACCAGCGCGCCGGCATCGCCGAAGGCCAGGACGGCGCCTGTAGTCGCGCCGATCCGGCCGACCGGCGACAGGCGCGCCACCTCGGCCAGCAGTACGCCGTGCCAGCTCACGCCGGTGACGCTCAAGGCGGTGGCGATCACGGCTGCGGCCCAGGTGGGCCAGTCGGGATCGATCGATGCGGTCAGCACGGCGGCGGCGGCCATGCCGATACCCAGGAAGGCCAGCAACGTCGCCGGTGCCACGAAGCGCGAGGCGAGCCAGCCCCAGCCGATGCGCGCGGGCACCGCCACGGCGATGGCGATGGCAAAGACCTGGCCGGCCCGTTCGAGGTCGTAGCCCAGGCCGCGCACCAGATAGAGCACGAAGAAGCCGGTGAAGAGCGACTGAAGCCCGACGAAGCTGAACATCGCGACGCACAGGATGCGCAGCGCCGGGTCGCGCAGGACACCGACAACGTTGGCCCGGATATCGGCCGGCGAAAGCGGCTGGGCGGGATTACGGTCAACGTCGAAGCCCGCACGCAGCGGCTGCAGGGCCAGCACGATCACAAAAGAGGCCAGCGCGATGACGAGCAGCGCCACCCGCCAGCCGGCTTCGACCACCAGCGCCGGCGCCACCACGCCGGCCAGCATCAGCCCGACCGGCACACCGCACTGCTTGATCGAGAAGACCAGCGGCGCCAGGTGCCGGGGGGCCAGCCGGCCTAGCAGATGCGAGCTCGACGGTGTCGAAACCGCCTGCCCCAGCCCACCGATGAACGCCCCCGCTGCAAAGAGCGGCAGCCAGCCCGCAGTCGTGATGGCGAGTCCGACGCCCAGCGCCGCCATGCCGACCTGGGTCATGCGCACCGCGCCATAGCGCAGGATAAAGCCGCCGCAGCCAAGGGTCGTGAGGAAAGCAGCCACCGACCCGATCGCCAGATAGACGCCGACCAGGGCCGCCTCGATGCCGAGATCGACGACGATGGCGGCGGCGATAAGAGGCACCGCCGACCGCCCGAGGGTCGCGAATGTCTGCTGCACCGTCATGGTGCCGAGCGCGACGTAGAGAGGACTGACGATTGGCAGCTCCGGCGACTGTGTGTGGAACGAGAGTGCCGGCCCGCCTTCAGAAAGCAAACAGATTGTCGCGGAAATGCGCGTGCGCGTACGCTGTGCGAACCAGCCCTCGCCGTTGCAGCTCCGGCACCAGCCCGTCCGTAATCTCCGCGACGTAACGGCGGCTGAGCGGCCCGCTGAACATGAAGCCGTCGCCGCCCACCTGCTCCATCGCTTCTTCCATCACGTCGGCGACGCGCCGGGTCGTTCCGACCACCGGATGCTCGAAGCCGAAGCTGTAGTTGCTCGCCACCTCGCGCAGGGTGCGGCCCTGCGCCAGGAAGCGCTTCAGCGTGCCCTGCTGGCCGTTGGTCGTCAGCTCGGCGAGCGGCGCGTCGAGATCGAAGGTCGAGAAGTCGATGTCTGTAAGGCTGCCCATCATGGCCAGCGTCACCTCCGGGGCGGCCTCGCGCTGGGCCTGCCGGCGTCGCACGCGATCCTGCGCCTCCTCGTCGGTCTCGCCCAGGGTCGGGGCAACCACGAACAGCACCTTGCAGCTGTCGGGATCGCGGCCCATGGCCGCGAGACGTTGGCGCATGTCTTCGCGAAACGCCTTCATCTCGGCGACCGTGCCGAGCGCCGCGATCACGATGTCCATGTGGCGGGCGGCGAAGGCCTTGCCCTGCGGGGAACCGCCGGCCTGCACCAGCACCGGCCGTCCCTGCGGCGGTTGAGCCGTATTGAGCGGACCGCGCGAGGAGAAGAACCGTCCCTTGAAGTCGATGGCGTGCACCTTGCCGGGATCCACGAAGGTGCCGGACGCCTCGTCCATGACGATGGCGTCGGCCTCCCACGACGACCAGAGCCTGGTCGCCAGCTCGACGAACTCGTCGGCCATCTCGTAGCGCAGGTCGTGTTCGAGATGCGCGTCCAGCCCGAAATTCTGCGCCGCGCGCTCCGCCGTCGAGGTCACGAAGTTGCAGCCGACGCGGCCGTTCGACATCAGGTCGAGCGTGGCGATCAGGCGCGCCAGCAGGAATGGCGGATAGAAGCTGGTCGAAATGGTCGGCACGATGCCGAGGTGCCTGGTCGCCTGGGCGATCAGGGGGACCAGCGGCAGCGGATCGTTCTTCGGCGCACGCAGGGCGCGCTTGAGATAGAAATCCATCGAGGCGCCATAGTTGTCCGGGACAAAGACCGAGTCCTCGAGCAGCAGGCAGTCGAAGCAGGCGCGCTCCAGCGCCTTCGCCAGTTCAATGTGAAGATCAGGCTGAGCCCAGTCGCGCGCATCGACGCCCGACCAGGACTGGTTCCAGCCATGCACGCCGAAACTGTTGCCGAGAAACCAGCCAAGATGGAACCGCGCTGCCGCCAAGAACGTGCCTCCGCCTGTTATTCCGGCGGAGATGCAATCGACGGACCAGCTGAAGCGTCAGACCTTCACCGTCATGTCGACGGTGCGCGCCTTGTGGGCGTAGAGGTCGATCTTGGACCACATACGGGCGAGAGCCACGTCGTCGGCTTCCTTCTCGGTCGCGTAGGGACCGTGCCATGCCATCGTCTCGGGCACCGGCTTGTTCCAGTTGGCCCGGCGGTCCTCGATCTCATACTCGGCTTCGAACACGAACCACATACCCGGCATCGTCGGCTCCAGTCTTTACGCGGCTTCCTTGTCCTTGCCCTCGCCCACCCGGGCGGCAAGCGAGGCGGCCATGAACTCGTCGAGGTCGCCGTCGAGCACCTTCTGGGGGTCCGACCGCTCCACGTTGGTGCGCAGGTCCTTGACCATCTGGTAGGGCTGCAACACGTAGGAGCGGATCTGGTGGCCCCAGCCGATGTCGGTCTTGCTGGCCTCGGCCTCCAGGCGCTCGGCCTCGCGTTTCTGCAGCTCGACCTCATAGAGACGGGCCTTCAGCATCTGGATGGCCTTGGCCCGGTTCTGGTGCTGCGAGCGCTCCTGCTGGACCGCGACGGCGATGCCGGTCGGCAGATGGGTGATGCGCACCGCCGAGTCGGTCTTGTTCACGTGCTGGCCGCCCGCGCCCGACGCACGATAGGTGTCGACGCGCAAGTCCTTGTCGACCAGTTCGATCTCGATGTTGTCGTCGACCTCGGGATACACCCAGACCGACGCGAACGAGGTCTGCCGGCGCGCATTGCCGTCGAACGGCGAGATGCGCACCAGCCGGTGCACGCCGCTTTCGGTCTTCAGCCAGCCATAGGCGTTGGGCCCCTCGACCTTGTAGGCGCACGATTTGATGCCGGCCTCTTCGCCCGCGCTCTCCTCGAGCCAGCTCACCTTGTAGCCGCGGCGCTCGGCCCAGCGCGTGTACATGCGCGCGAGCATCTCAGCCCAGTCCTGCGCCTCGGTGCCGCCGGCACCGGCATTGATCTCGATATAGGCGTTGTTGGCGTCGGCCTCGCCGGACAGAAGCGTCTCGAGACGCGCCGCCTTGGCCTCACCCGTGGCCTCGCGCAGCGCCTTCTCGCACTCGGCAATGGTGGCCTCGTCCTTCTCGGCCTCGGCCATTTCGATCAAACCGGCATTGTCGTCGACTGCCGCGCGCAGGCGCTTGATCGCACCGATCGATGTTTCGAGCTTGGTGCGCTCGCGCATCACCTTCTCGGCTTCCTTCGGATCGTTCCACAGCGCCGGATCCTCGGCGCGCGCGTTCAGCTCATCGAGACGTACGACCGCACGGTCGTAGTCAAAGACGCCTCCTGAGGAGTTCGAGCGACTCCTCGATCTCGTTCACCATCGCTTGGGCTTCGGCGCGCATTACGGATCCGTTTCGAACTGTCTAATAGGTCTCGCCGGTGCCCGAGAGACCCGGACGCCGGGGGCTGCCCGCCTGCTGCGGGCCTTGCGTGGGGTCTATAGCGGAATAAGGGGCCGACCCGTCAAGCGGTGTGACCATATAGCCTTCCGAACCCGGCTCGGTGCCCGGCTTGAAGACTTCGTCGATCGTCCCGCCTTCGTAGCTGAAGCGCACCATGCGCAGGCCCGGCGGGACGCGGAACGGAGTCGGTGGCTTGCCCTTGAAGATTTCCTTGGCGATCGCCTCGTAGATCGGCGCGGCGTTGCCACCACCGGTCTCCTGCGACCCCAGCGTCCGCGGCTCGTCGAAGCCGATATAGACACCGATGGTTATGTCGGGCGTGGAGCCCAGGAACCAGTTGTCGTGTGCGTCGTTCGTCGTGCCGGTCTTGCCGGCGATCGGCCGGCCGAGCGCAGCCAGGCGACCGGCGGTGCCGCGGGTCGTGACGCCCTGCATCATGCTGACGACCTGATAGACCGACGCCGGGTCATGGAAGGGCTTGCGCGAATCGACCAGCTCGGGCGCCACAGGCCTGCCACCGCCCGCCGTGTCGCCGCAACCGCGGCAGCTGCGCGGCTCGTGGCGATAGACCGTCTTACCGTTGCGGTCCTGCACGCGATCGACCAGCGACGGCGTGATCTCGAGCGCACCGTTGGCCAGCATCGCATAGGCCATCGTCATGCGCAGCAGCGTCGTCTCGCCGGCGCCAAGCGCCATCGGCAGGTAAGCGCCCATTTGGTCAGTGACGCCAAATTCCTTGGCAACTTCGACCACGCGCTTCATGCCGATCTGCTGGGCCATGCGCACCGTCATCAGGTTGCGCGACAGTTCGAGACCGCGTCGGACGGTCGTCGGTCCCAGCATGTCGCCGCCGTAGTTCTTCGGTGTCCACAGAGGCTGTCCGTAGCCCGGGTCGTAGACGAACGGGGCATCGAGCACGATCGAGGCGGGCGTGAAACCGGCGTCCATGGCCGCGAGGTAGACGAACGGCTTGAAGACAGAACCTGGCTGGCGCGCGGCCTGGACAGCGCGATTGAACTGGCTGCGGCCGTAGGACCAGCCACCGGACATGGCCAGAACACGACCGGCCTGCGTATCCATCACGACGACGCCGCCCTCGACATTGGGCACCTGGCGCAGCGCATAGGTCTTGGGCGGAT
>CAIYWM010000733.1 GCA_903929895.1 uncultured Alphaproteobacteria bacterium | reverse complement strand
TGCAGTTCATCCCGGCGCGGCCTGATTTCCGGTAAAAGATCGCCTTCACCTGCGCGGGGCGGGTCGCCGCCAGAATGGTCTCGAGGTCGTCGCGGGTATCGAAGTCGAGCTCTGGATCCTCGAGGTCTATGGCGGTGCGATTGAATTTCTTCTCTGCGAGTTCGAGCAGGTCTTCCAACTCCGCCTGGAGGTTGCGGCGACGGCCGCCCACGGTCCAGCTGCAAAGAGCGTGCTCGGCGTAGTTGGTCTGGCGTTGCTGCCATATGCCCAGTGCCGGACGCGCGGCGAAATAGGCATCGATCAGTTCCTCGGCCTCTTCCTTGGTCATGTCGATGAAATACTGCGTCTTCGCGTAGCGGGCGAAGGCTGGCGCCGACATGCCATAGAGAAGGCCGAATCCCGCAGCTTTTGCCCGCTGGCGCAGCAGCTTCTTCTCTTGCTTCGGCAATGCGTTGAATTGCTCCTCCGTCATGCCGTTGACGGCGCAGGCCGTGTCGATATGCATGTCGCCGGCCTTCGCGTAGACGGCGCGCATGGTGGGGTCGTCGCCCACCTGCTGGCTGGCGTAGATGCGCAGCTCCTCCTGGCCGAAGTCGGCGCGGATGATCTTGCGCCCGGGCTGCGGCTTCACGGCCATGCGGTCGCGCTTGTTCCAGTTCTGCAGGTTCGGACTCGACCCGAACCTGCCGGTGCGCGCACCCAGCAGGCGCCATGAAATATGAAAGCGGCCGGTCACCGGGTTGATCTGCGCCAGGCGCTTCCTGTTGTAGGTCAGGAGGCTCGCCGTCGAGGTGTAGGCCAGATAAGCCTTCGTGAAGGTCTTCACCGCCGGGTCGAAGTCCAGTAGCGGCAGGTAGCCTTTCGAGAGTTTCAGCTGGCCGTTCTTGGTCTTCTCCCACTTGGCCAGCGTGCTGGCCGGGGTGATCCCCTGCAGGCGGGCGCTCACCGTCGCCGGCGTGATCTTGGCATTCGTCCCGGGATCAAGCTGCAGGGTGGAGAAGAGCGCGTGCTTGGCGTCCTCGTGCTGGGCCTCCAGCGCGGTCATGCGCACTTGCGCGGCCGCGACATCGTAAGGCACGCCGATCAGGTCAGCGCGCGCCGTCGGGCGAATGGCATCCTGCGCCAGCGCCAGCCCGCTCTCGAGGCTCAGGCGGCATATATCACCCTGAAGGGCGTCGAAGAGCTTCAACGTGATCACGGGATCGAGCGCGGCGTAGGCCAATTGCGCCGGCGAAAGTTCCGGCCGTCCCCAATCGGAGACCTGCAGGTCCTTGTCCATGACGAACTGAAGCCGCTTGCGGGCCGCATTGGCGAGGCCCTGACCGGATGCATTGTAGGTGCTGGCGTACATGACCGCGGTGTCGTGCAGCCACGGAATGTCGATGCCCATGGTCCAGGCGAAGGCCAGCTCGAATTTCGCATTGTGCGCCACCACGGGGCGCGATCCGCCGATCAGCTTGGCGCAGGCTTCGCGGAACCGGGCGGGACCGAGATCCGCCAGAACGGCCGGCACGTCTACGATCACGGCGTTCGGCGCGCCGTGCCACCAGAACTGCATGAGGCGCCAGCGCGCCAGCCATGGCGAAAGGCCCGCCTTCTCGCGCTCGGCGTGCTTCAGCAGGGGTGCTGTTTCCGTGTCGAAGGCCAACGGCGTGGTGACTCCGTCCAGCATGGCAGCGAAAGCCGCGAACCGCTCGCCGCCGCGGACGTAATCGATTCCAACACCCCACTGGGCGAGGGCTGCGGCCGCCGCGCCGCCGTCCGCCTCGTCAGGCCCTGCCGCCTT
>CAIYWM010000732.1 GCA_903929895.1 uncultured Alphaproteobacteria bacterium | reverse complement strand
TCTGATGTGTGACCTTGCTTATGCTGCTTCTCACGTAGCGCAACGTATTCATCAATAACGCTGTTCAGCGTCCGAAGCTTAACGGGCAGCCCAAGCTGTTGTTTAACTGTGAATTCAGCCCATAGCTTCTGTGCCGCCAGCGTAGCTTGCTCAGTGTTGCCCGTTTTAAGGCTGCGGTGCTGATATTGGTTGGTGGCGATAGCCAGCCGCGCGTAGAGAACGCCGCCGCGCCGATACACGACGAGCTTACCGTTCTCTAATCGCGTTAGAACTTCCAAGCCTCACCCAACCAAACTTGCGTAGGTTCTGTATAGGTCCGGGCTGGTTTGAAGCCCGGAAACGCAGTTTGTATAGGTTTGTGCAGGTAGTCAATAACTCGTAAGTTATTGAAAATAAACGATATTATACGCGTCCGTGGCAGTGCTTGAACTTCTTGCCCGAGCCGCAGGGGCAGGACGCGTTGCGTGAGACCTTGCCCCAGGTCGAGGGATCGTTGGGGTCGACAGGGCCCTTGGCCACGGGACGCGGGCGATGCAGCGTCGCCACGCCGCCGCCGTCCGGGTCGGCCGGATCGTAGGCCGGGTCGTCGCTCATCGCCGCGGCGAGGGCCGGGTCCTCGTGCACCTCGTGCATGTCGGACGGCATCTCGGGCATCGGCGGCGGCTCCATGCGGATCTGCAGGGTCGCCAGCAAGGTCACGACCTGCTCGCGCAGGTTGGTCAGCAGGTCGCTGAACAGGTTGAAGGCTTCGCGCTTGTACTCGTTCAGCGGATCCTTCTGCCCATAGGCACGCAGGCCGATGCCCTGGCGCAGATGGTCGAGGTGCAGCAGATGGTCCTTCCAGTTCTGGTCGAAGATCTGCATCAGCACGCTCTTCTCGACCTGGCGCCAGACGTCGGGTCCGTACTGCGCGGCCTTCTGCGCGAACACCCGCTCGACCGCGTCGTCGAGGCGGGTCTTGATCTCCTCGTCGGCGATGCCCTCTTCCTTGGCCCACTCGTCGACCGGCAGGTCGAGGCCGAAGATGCGCTGCACCTCTTCCTTGAGTTCGCCGATCTTCCACTGCTCGGCGTAGACGCCTTCGGGGATGGTCCGCTTGACGAGCGTGTCGACCACGTCGCGGCGCATGCCGGCGACCGTGTCGGACACGTCCTCGGTGCCCATCAGCTCGATGCGCTCCTTGTAGATCTCCTGGCGCTGGGCGTTCATCACGTCGTCGAAGCGCAGCAGGTTCTTGCGGATCTCGAAGTTGCGCGCCTCGACCTTGCCCTGCGCCGTTTCCAGCGCCTTGTTGAGCCAGCGATGGGTCAGCGCCTCGTCGTCGGCCATGCCCTTCTTCTGGACCCAGTCGAGAACCTTATTGGTGCCGAAGATGCGCCTCAGGTCGTCTTCCAGCGACAGGAAGAACCTCGACGCGCCGGGATCGCCCTGGCGGCCCGAACGGCCGCGCAGCTGGTTGTCGATGCGCCGCGATTCGTGGCGCTCGGTGCCGACCACGAACAGGCCGCCCGCTGCGCGCACGATCGGACGATCGCGCTCGACGCCGGCGCGGATCTCGGCCTCGACGCGG
>CAIYWM010000731.1 GCA_903929895.1 uncultured Alphaproteobacteria bacterium | reverse complement strand
GTCCGCGCGCAGCTGGTCGCACATGATGAACAGAACGTTTTTGACCTTGCCCAAGGTTTCCTCTCTCGACGGCTTCTTTGCGGCCTGCCTAACTAAGCCGCATGAAAGACGCCCCGTCCATCCGCGACATCATCGATTTCTGGTTCCTGCCGCTCGGCCATCCCGACCATGGCAAGCCGCGCGACATCTGGTGGAAGAGCACGCCCGAGTTCGACGCCGAGACGATCGGCCGCTTCGGCGCCGCGATCGAGCGCGCCATCGCCGGAGACCTCGACGCCTGGAAGGATTCGCCCGAGGGCGCGCTGGCACTCATCCTTCTCTGCGACCAGTTCACCCGGAACTGCTTCCGCAAGACGGCGCGCGCCTTCGCGGGCGACGCCCGTGCGATCGAGATCGCGCGTTACGCGCTGGCACGCTTCTATGCGTCGGTCTTTCCCGTCGACATGCGGCTGTTCTTCTACATGCCGTTCGGCCACAGCGAGCATCTCGCCGACCAGCAGCTCGCCTGCGCCCTGTTCGAGACGATCGGCGGCGAGAACAATATCAAGTCGGCCTTGGAGCACCGCGACGTCGTCGCCCGCTTCGGCCGCTTCCCCCACCGCAACGAAGTGCTGGGCCGCGCGACGACGGCGGAGGAACTCGAGTATCTGAAGAACGCGAACAGATACGGGCAATAAAGGCTCAGAGAAATCCCGTCATCTCGACCGGAGCGCGCAGCGCGGAGTGGAGAGATCTTCTCTCCTCGATTTGCCGGCTTTTGGTTGAGCGAAGGCCTCTCCACTTCGCGCCTTCGGCGCTGCGGTCGAGGCGACGGAGATTTTATCCGCCCAGGATTTCGCGATAGACGTCGGCGGTCGCCGCATCGAAGCAGCAGAAGATCACGTGCTCGGGCATGCGGATCATGCGGACTTCATGGACGGCGATCTCCGCGGCGGCTTCCTTCGGGTAGCCGTAGATGCCGGTGGAGATGGCGGGAAAGGCGATGCTGTTCAGGCCGTGGACGATCGCCAGCGCCAGGCTGTTGCGGTAGCAGCGGGCAAGCAATTCGGGTTCGCCCTGCGCCCCGCCCTGCCAGACCGGGCCGACCGTATGGATGACGTGACGCGCCTTGAGGCGGTAGCCGCTGGTGATCCTGGCTTCGCCGGTAGGGCAGCCGCCCAGCGTGCGGCACTCGGCCAAAAGTTCGGGGCCGGCGGCGCGATGAATGGCGCCGTCGACGCCACCGCCGCCCAGCAGACTCTCCTTCGCGGCGTTGACGATGGCATCGACGTCGAGGCGTGTGATGTCGCCCTCGACGATCTCGATGCGGCTCATTTTTTTACCAGTAGCGAACGGGACCCGTGTCGATGTGCACGAAGCCGGAGCGCGGATAGAAGCCGACGCCGCCCATGTTGAGCGAACGCGCCGCCTGGCGGATGCGGAACACCGGGACACCCGGGAAGCGGATGTCCATGGCGTTGCCGTTGATGTGCTGGCTATCGCGGGCCACGCCGCGGCTGACGCTGGCCAGCCAGGCATTGCTCTCGGGCGAGCGGAAGGCCGACAGGACCTCGACCTGGCCGCCGTATCCGGAGATGCGGGCGGTGTGCCACAGCACGTCGAACAGCAACGGGTCCATCTCGGTCGTGCCGCTGTCGCGGCTGTCGCGCAGGAACTGGTTGAGCTGGTCGAGCGCACTGCGATGATAGGCGCCGTTCGACCAGTAGGTGACGGTCAGCTCTTCCTTGGTGTTGAAGTTCACCAGGCTGAGGCTGCGCGGGCTGGACATGTCGAGATCGGGCGTGGGAACCGGCGCGGCGAGGGCGGCGGCAGCTGGTGCGAACCCGCCGTAACGGGACGCACTCATTTTCTGCTGCGCAGCGGGCGTTGCCTTCTTCTGCTGGGCTGCGGCCTTCTGCACGTTCGCCGACTTGGCGGGTGCAGCGGTCTGCTTTTTCGTGGTAGCGGTCTGGGTGGTCGCGGTCGCGGCGGTCTTGACCTTGGGAGCGGTCGAAGCCCCTGTATTGGTCTGGGCGAAGCCCGTGCCGGCAAATGCCAACAGTGTCGCCAGGCTCAGTACAAAACTACGCATCCGTGCCCCGGTGTTGTTGCATTTTTGTCACAGACACCCTTATCAGAGACCCATTCTCGACTCAAAGTTAAATTCCTGTTCCCGGCCGACGGCGAGCCCGACAACTGCACCCACCATGCAGAGTGTTGGTCCGCTCAGGAAGGCCCGCTGCACCTGCCGGTCGATGGTGGCGAGGGTCCCGACGATGCGACGCTCCCGGTCGGTCGTGCCGTTTTCGATCAGAGCAATGGGAGTCGAGGCCGGCAGACCGTGCGCAATGAGCTGCGCCGTAATCTGCGGCAGCGCCCCCGTCCCCATGTAGATGACGACGGTCTGCCGCGGCCGGGAGAGCATCTTCCAGTCGAGATCGACAGTGCCGTTCTTCAGGTGGCCGGTGACCAGCACGCAGGCCTGGGCATGGTCGCGATGGGTGAGCGGAATGCCCGCGCTCGAGGCACATCCCAGGGCCGCCGTCACGCCGGGCACAACCTCCACGGCCACGCCCGCCTTGACCAGCGCTTCAAGCTCCTCGCCGCCGCGGCCGAACACGAAGGGGTCGCCCCCCTTCAGCCGCACGACGCTCTTGCCCGCCCGGGCCAGCGCCACCAGCCGGTCGTTGATCTCCTCCTGCGGCACGCAATGGTTCGCCCGCCGCTTGCCGACATAGATCCGTTCGGCGTCCCGACGCGCCATCGACAGGATCTCGTCCGAAACCAGCCGGTCGTAGACCAGGACGTCGGCACGCTGCAGCAGGCGGTGCGCCTTCAGGGTGAGAAGATCGGGATCGCCCGGCCCGGCGCCGACGAGATGCACCATGCCGACCGCCGGCGCTTCGCTGCGAAAACCGTCCAGCAGCCGGATCAGTTCGCGGCGCGCCCCGATTTCGTCGCCGGCCAGGGCGAGCTCGCCGACCCGGCCTTCGAAGACGCGATCCCAGAAGCGGCGCCGCGCGCGCGGCACGACGAGGGTGCGGCGAACCTGTTCGCGAAAGACGTCGGCGAAGCGCGCCAACCGACCCAGGGCCGCCGGCAGGCTGCGTTCGATCTCGGCGCGGATGCGGGCTGCCAGCACCGGCGCAGTCCCTCCCGTCGATACGGCGATCGTGATCGGCGAGCGATCGATGATCGCGGGCATGATGAAGCTCGACAGCGCGGGCCGGTCGACGACGTTGACCGGGACGCAGCGCCTCTGGGCGGCGGCGGACACGCGCGCCTGCAGCGATTCGTCGTCGCTCCCTACGATGACCAGCGACATGCCCTCGAGGTCGTTGTCGTCGAAAGAGCGACCGGCCCAGGACACATGTCCCTCGGCGATGAACTGCGCGACCTCGCCGCCGACCGTCTCGGCGATGAGCGAGACCTGGGCTCCGGCCTTCAGCAGCAGCTCCGCTTTGCGCGCGGCCGCATCGCCACCGCCGACGACCAGCACACGGCGGCCCTGCAACGTCAGGAAGAGCGGGAACGTCTGCATCACGCGGCCTTCACGAGGCGCGCCGCCCGCAACAGCGCACGGATCTCGGAACGGCAGGAACCGCAGTTCGTGCCGGCCTGCGTGGTCGCGCCGACCGCGGCCAGCGAGGTCGCTCCATCGGCGATGGCCGCCTCGACGGCGCCGCAGGACACGCCGAAGCAGGCGCACAGTTCGCCGCCCCGATGCATGTCTGTTCCGCCGTGCAGCAACTCATCGCGCTGCTCCGTCGTCAGGCGATCCAGTGCCATGAACGGCGCGAACCGGTCGCGGGCGTCGGCCTGGTATGTTGACCCCAGCGTCATCACCGCCTCGACCCGGCCATCGCTGAAGACCGCGCCCACGCCATTCTCGCCGACAAGCCAGGGACCGGGTTGGCGGTACGCAGCGCCGCAGACAGCGCCTGTTGTGCAACTGCGAAAGGCTGGTCGCCTGCAACGAGGTAGGCGTGATAGCCAGCGCCTCTGATCCGCGCCCAGTAGGAAATTTCCGGCAGCATCACCGCGCGCCGAGCGAGAATCGTGCCATGCCAACGCATATCAAGACGACGAATCTCGACGGGCGTGTGTTTCAGTTCCGGTTGGCCCGAAATGGGATCGACAGCGGGATTCACTGCAGCGTTGATGCGACCCGCGCGACTGACCTGCGCGGTCCAGTGCATCGGTGCGAAGGACTCGCCGACGCGTAACGAATCGGTCACATGAACACGCAACACGCCGCGGCCCCACACGCTCGTCACCTCTGCGATGTCGCCATCGGCGAGGCCTCGCGCCGACGCATCGTGCGGATGCAACTCGATCGTGGGCTCGGGACGATGGCCGGCCAGGCGCACCGACTTCCCGGTACGTGTCATCGTATGCCACTGGTCGCGTATACGCCCGGTGTTGAGGATCAGCGGCCGTAACTCATCGGGTGCATTGACGGGCCCGCGGACCTTCGTAGCGACGAACCGCGCACGACGGTCGGCATGGAAGAAGCCGCCCTCGCCGAAGAAGCGCTGGTCCGGTCCGCCTCCCCACACGAACGGTTGCAAGGACTCGTAGGCAGCATCGTCGAGCGTGGCACAGGCACCGATGTCGAAATCGCGTGCGCCGGCATTCTCGAAGCCCGAGAGGGCAGCGTGTTCGCGGAAGATGTCGGACACGCCGCGCCAGGCGAAGGCCTCGCCATGACCGAGGCGCCGCGCGACCTCGGAGAGGATCCACCAGTCCTGCCGTGCCTCGCCGGGCGGCGGCAGGAACGGCCGCTGGCGCGAGATGCCGCGCTCGGAATTCGTCACCGTGCCATCCTTCTCCGCCCAGGCGAGGGCGGGCAGCCGGATGCGGCAGGCATCGACCGTATCGGTGGCGCGGATCGCCTCCGAGACGATCGAGTACTCGCACCCCCGCAGCGCCTCGCGAACAGCATCGGCATCGGGAAGGCTGGCAACCGGATTGGTCGCCATGATCCACACCGCCTTGATGCGGCCGGCGCGAACAGCCTCGAACAGATCGACCGCCTTGAGGCCAGGCTTGGTCGCCATGCGCGCGGCGTGCCAGAAGCGGCCGACCCGATCGATCTCGGCCGCACCGAAATCCATGTGGGCGGCCAGCGTGTTGGAGAGCGCCCCGACTTCGCGGCCGCCCATCGCGTTGGGCTGGCCGGTGATCGAGAAGGGTCCCATCCCGGGCCGGCCGATACGGCCGGTCAGCAGATGGCAGTTGATCAGCGCGTTCACCTTGTCGACGCCCGCGCTCGACTGGTTCACGCCCTGGGAATAGAGGGTCACGACCTTCTCGGTGCGGGCAAACCAGTCGAGAAAAGTCTCGATGTCGGCCCGCGGCAGTCCGCAGGCAGCAGGATCCGTCGCCCGCGCGACGGCAAGAGCGTCGTCGAGACCCGATGTGTGCCGTTCGACGAAACCACGATCGACCACGCCGCGGTCCGCAAGACCGGCCAGCAGGATGTTGAACAGCGCCACGTCGCTGCCCGGCTTGAGTGCCAGATGGAGATCGGCGATGTCGCAGGTTTCCGTGCGGCGCGGATCGATCACCACGATCCTCATCGACGGCCGCGCGTGCCTGGCGGCTTCGAGCCGCTGGAACAGCACCGGATGGCACCAGGCGAGATTGCTGCCGACCAGCACCACGAGATCGGCGAGTTCGAAATCCTCGTAGCGGCCGGGCACCGTGTCGCTGCCGAAGGCGCGCTTGTGGCCCGCCACCGAGGAGGCCATGCAGAGGCGCGAATTGGTGTCGATGTTGGCGGTGCCGAGGAAGCCCTTGATCAGCTTGTTGGCGGCATAATAGTCCTCGGTCAGCAGCTGGCCGGAGACATAGAAGGCGACCGCATCGGGCCCGTGCCGCTCGATCGTCTGCCGAAAGCCGTTCGCCACCGTGTCGAGCGCGACCTCCCAGGAGACACGCCGCCCGTCGATCTCTGGATGCAGGAGGCGATCCTCGAGCGAGAGCGTCTCGCCCAGCGCCGCCCCCTTGGAGCACAGTCGCCCGCGATTCGCGGGATGGTCATGGTCGGCCGCGATGGCCGCGCCGCCCTTCCCGTCAGGCGTCGCGACGATCCCGCATCCGACGCCGCAATAGGGGCAGGTGGTATGGATCGCAGCCGTCATGACGACAAACACATCCTCACCCTGAGGAGCACTCCGCAGGAGTGCGTCTCGAAGGGTGGGCACACGCACCCCGTCCATTGCCCATCCTTCGAGACGCCGTGCTTCGCACGGCTCCTCAGGATGAGGCCTGGTGGGTCAATTGGAAACAGAGCGCCCTCAGTACACATCGCGCTGGTACCGGCCTGCCTTGGAGAGGCCGTCCAGCCACACCTTCGCCTCTGCCGCGCTCTTGGCCCCCGGTCCCATCGCAATGTCCATCAAAGCCGTCTCGACATCCTTGGCCATACGCTTGGCGTCGCCGCAGACATAGAAGTGGGCGCCCTGCTCGAACCAGGCCCAGAGCTCCGCCGCATTCTCGCGCATGCGGGTCTGGACGTAAATCTTCTCGGCCTGGTCGCGCGAAAAGGCGAGGTCCAGGCGGGACAGCACGCCGCGGCGTTGCCAATCGATGATCTGGTCCTCGTAGAGGAAATCGGTGCTGCGCTTCTGGTCACCGAAGAACAGCCAGTTCCCGCCCTTCGCGCCACGCGCGTCACGCTCTTCGAGGAACGCGCGAAACGGCGCAATGCCCGTGCCCGGGCCGACCATGATGGCGGGCGCCGCATCGTCTGCCGGTGGCGCAAAGCCATGGCTCTTCTGCACGAACACCGGAATGACGTCACCCGGCCTCGCGAAGTCGGCGAGGTAGCAGGAACCGATGCCGGTGCGCGTGCGCTCATTGTTGTTCCAGCGCACGGCCGAGACGGTGAGATGAACTTCGCCGGGATGCGCCTTGGGCGACGAGGCGATCGAGTAGAGACGCGGCTGCAGCCGGTCGAGCGACTTCAGAAGCCCGGGCAGAGACGGCGACACCGAGGGGAAGGCCAGCAGCAGATCGAGTAGGTCGGCCTCCGCCAGCTCCGGCGGCCCCTCGCCGACCGCGAGCGCCTGGAGCTTGAGCGCCTCCTCGCCATTGAAGGCGCGACTTGCGAGGAACAGCATGCATTCGTCGCTCGGACGGGCGATGTCGACCTTGCTCAGCAGCGCCTGGCGCAGCGGCAGCGCCTCGTGATCGATGCCGACCATTTCCTCACCGGTGGCGCCCAACCGGTCGAGCACCGCCTGTACGAGCTGCGGGTTCTTGCGGGCGAAGACGCCGAGACTGTCCCCGGCTTCGTAGGTGATGTCGCTCGCCGACAGGTCGAGCACGACGTGCCGCACGTCCTTCTCCGAACCGGGGCGGTTCAGGGGATGGGCGTCGACCAGTGTGGCGAGCGCCGGACGGTCGCGCGAGAAGCCGACATGACCGGCGGGCCTCAGTGAAGGCGCGGTCATCGCCGACCCGTCCCGCATCGGCTCGAACGCGGCGACCAGTTCCTTCACCTTGCGCTGGGTTTCCTTGCCGCCCGGCACGCAGCGGCCCATGTCGGCCTCGGCGCCGGACCACACGGCCTCGGCATAGGTCTGGCAGAGATAGCCGCACTGGCCGCAGTCGAGCTGGGCCATTGCGGCCATGAGCTGGCGCTCGGGCTTGCTGTCCTTCGCGAGCTCCAACCGCTCGGCGAGCGACAGCGCCGCGTCATGCCACGGGAAGTCCTCCGGCTCGGCCGGCGCCGCGACAGGCCCCTCCGTGACACCACCGTCCACGCCGAGATAGGCGGCGAAGAAGCCGTTCAGCCAGGCACGCTGCTCGGTCGAGAAGGGCGCGTTCTCCGGGATGATCTGCGGAAGCGGCGCCAGGGCGTTCATGCCGCGAGCGCCGGCACGGGCGCGCTTTCGGCCAGCTCGCGCAAGGCCGTAATCTCGTGGCGGCGGCAGAACTGGAAGAACGACTCGGCCGCGGACTCACGATACGCGAGATAGCCGGCCAGGAGCCTTTCGAGAAGCGGCGGCAGCTCGTCGTAGGCCACCGAGGTCGCATACTCCCGCGCCATCGCCTGCTCGGCCGTCGAGGCCGCGCCGCCGCCGATGAAGACGTGATAGCCCTCGACGCTCTCCTCGCCACGCTCGACCCTGGCGGCGATCAGGCCGATGTCGCCGACATAGTGCTGGGCGCAGGAATGGTGGCAGCCGGTCAGGTGGATATTGATCGGCGTGTCGAGCGCCAGTCGCATCTCGAGATAGTCCGCGAGCTTCAGCGCATGCCCCTTGGTGTTGGCGGCCGCGAACTTGCAGCCGGCATTGCCGGTGCACGCCACCAGGCCCCGCCGGATGGCGCTCGCCTCGACGCCGAGTCCCAGCGCGGCGATGGCCGCGATGCAGATGCCCACGTCGCGATCGGCCACATCGGAGATCAGCAGGTTCTGCCAGACGGTGAAGCGGATCGTGCCGCTGCCGAAGCGTTGGGCGATCTCGGCAATGCCGCGCATCTGCTCCGAGGTGATGCGGCCCACCGGCAGGACGAGGCCGAGATAGTTGAGGCCCGGCTGCTTCTGCACGTGCACACCGATATGGCCGTGCTTGTCGGCCAGCGCGCGCGGTGTCACATGTGCGCCCGCCGCACGGCGCAGCTTCGCACCATGTTCCTTCTCAACTTCCGCGACGAACGCGTCGCGGCCCATCCGGTCGATCACGTACTTAAGGCGCGCCTTCTGGCGATTCGTGCGGTCGCCGTGGATCGCGAAGGCGCGCACGACCGCGCCCGCCACAGTCACACACTCCTCGGGCTTCAGCAGGATCCCGGTCTCGAAGGCGAAATCGAGATGACCGGTGATGCCGCCCAGCTGGAGGCGGAAATAGATGCCGGGCTCGAACCCGTCGCCGCCCGTCACCTCGGTGGCGACGAAGCCGATGTCGTTGGTGTCTTCCAGCACCGGCACGCGACCGCCGCCATCGAAGGCGATGTTGAATTTGCGCGGCAGCCCGTACATCTCGCGATGATTGAGGATGTAGTGATGCATGGCGCGGCACAGCGGCCGCGTGTCGTAGAGTTCCTGCGGGTCGATGCCGGCGGTCGGGCTGCCGGTGATGTTGCGGATATTGTCGGCGCCCGAGCCCCGCGCCGTCAGCCCGAGATCCTGCACCGCCAAGAGGAGGTCGACCGCGGCCGGCGCGGGAATCTCACGGATCTGCAGGTTGGCGCGGGTCGTCACGTCGGCATAGCCGCCGCCGAATGCGTCCGCGGCATCGGCCAGGCCGCGCATCTGCCAGGCATTCAGGATGCCGTTGGGAATGCGCAGCCGGCACATGAAGGAGTTCTCGGCCGGCGCGACGTAGAACAGCCCGTGATACTTGGTCAGGAAGACGTCCGTTCCCTTGGGGAACTGCCCGGCCTCGGCGCGCCCCACCAGCTCGTCCCAGCGATCGAGCGGATGGCGCGCGCGCTTGGCCGTCTCTTCGGCGACCAGCTTGCCGCCCGCGGCCACGGTGCGATCCTGGGCGGCATGCTGCAGGGCATCGGGGCCCAGTGGTTGGCCGGCCGATTGCCCTCCCGGCACACCGGGCGCACGCGCGGCCAGCTTGTCCGCCGCCTTGCGCGCCTCGATGCCGCTGACAAAGCCTTGGAGCCACTGCTTCTGGGCGTCGTCGAATTCTTCAGTCATGCGCCTCCCCATTCAAATGGGGAGGTGGCGGCCTCACAGGCCGACGGAGGGGTCAAGCGCATCGCGCGACTCATGACCCCTCCGTCGCCGTATGACGGCGACACCTCCCCCGTTGACGGGGGAGGAAAGCCGTTAAGCCGCCGCACGTGCCGGCACCCTGTGGCGTGCGTAGAGGAACTCGAGCACGGCGGCACGGCATCGCGCGTATTCGGCGTCGGTCGCGAGCTCGAGCCGGCGGCGCGGCCGGGCCAGGTTGATCGGCAGGATCTCCCCGATCGTGGCGGCGGGGCCGTTGGTCATCATCACCACACGGTCCGACAACAGCACTGCCTCGTCGACATCGTGGGTGATCATCAGCACCGTGTTGCCCAGCCTGGAGTGGATCTCCATGACGCTGTCCTGGAGATGGGCGCGGGTCAGCGCGTCGAGTGCGCCGAACGGCTCGTCCATCAGCAGCACCTTGGGCTGCATGGCGAGCGCCCGGGCGATGCCTACCCTCTGCTTCATGCCGCCCGACACTTCATGCGGCCGCTTGTCCTTGGCCTGGGCCATCTGCACGAGTTCGAGATTGTGCATGACCCAGTCGTGGCGCTCGGCCTTGGTCTTCCCCTTGCCCTGGGATCCGCCGAACACCTTGTCGACGGCGATCGCGATGTTGCCGTAGACGGTGAGCCACGGCAGCAGCGAGTGGTTCTGGAATACTATGGCGCGGTCGGGGCCCGGCTCGTCGACCACCTTGCCTTCGAGGAAGACCTCGCCGCTGGTCGATTTCAGCAGGCCGCCCAGGATGTTGAGCAGGGTCGACTTGCCGCATCCGGAGTGGCCGATCATCGAGACGAATTCGCCCCGCTCGATGCGCAGGTTCACGT
>CAIYWM010000730.1 GCA_903929895.1 uncultured Alphaproteobacteria bacterium | reverse complement strand
GTCTCGCCGGTTGCCCGAAAGTGGAACTCGTGGCGCCCGACGAAGTCGTCGAGAGCGAGCGCGGTCCCGATCGCGCCGGCATCGTCCTGAAAAGCGGGCGGCGCATCGCCACGCGGCTGGTCGCCTCGGCCGAGGGCCGTTTCGGCTCGACGCGCGAGGATGCCGGCATCGGGGCGCGGAGCTGGTCCTATGACCAGATCGCAATCGTCCTGGTCGCCCATCACGCCGAACCGCATCGGGGTGTCGCCCAGGAGAAATTCCTGCCCGGCGGCCCCTTCGCCATCCTGCCCATGACCGACGGTCCTGGCGGCGAGCATCGCTCGTCGATCGTGTGGACGGAGCGGACCTCGATCGCGCGCCGCCTCCTCGAACTCGACGAACCGCGCTTCCAGGCCGAATTCGCGCGGCGGTTCGGCGACCATCTCGGGCCGGTCGTGGCGGCGGGACCGCGCTGGTCCTATCCGCTGCGCCTGGTCCATGCCGAGCGCTACATCGACACGCGGCTGGTGCTGGTGGGCGATGCCGCGCACGGCATCCATCCGATCGCGGGCCAGGGCTACAATCTCGGCGTTCGCGACATCGCGGCGCTGGTCGAGGTGCTGGTCGACGCCAAGCGCCTCGGCCTCGACGTCGGCAGCGCCGATACGCTGGAGCGCTACGCGCAATGGCGCCGGGCGGACAACCTCACCATGGTCGCCGCCACCGACCTGCTCAATCGCCTGTTCTCCAACGACATTACGCCGCTCCGGATGGTGCGCGACGCGGGCCTCGGCGCGGTGAACCGCGTGCCGGCGCTACGCAAGTTCTTCGTGCGACATGCGATGGGCCTGGTCGGCGACCTGCCCAAGCTGATCCGGGGCGAACGGCCCTAGACTTGGCGGCCCTAGACTTGGCGGAACGCGAGCCCTATCTCAGGGGCCAATTTCGAGGACATTTCCATGGCCACTCCCCAGGCATCGGCGCAAGTGCCCGTCACCGTGCTCACCGGTTATCTCGGTGCCGGCAAGACCACCCTTCTCAACCGCATCCTGAGCGAGCAGCACGGCAAGAAATACGCCGTCATCGTGAATGAGTTCGGCGAGCTGGGTGTCGACAACGATCTCGTGGTGAATGCCGACGAGGAAGTCTTCGAGATGAACAACGGCTGCATCTGCTGCACCGTGCGCGGCGACCTGATCCGCATCATCGAAGGGCTGATGAAGCGCAAGGACAAGTTCGACGGCATCCTGGTCGAGACGACCGGCCTGGCCGATCCCGGACCGGTGGCGCAGACCTTCTTCACCGACGAGGACGTCAAGGCCAGGACGCGACTCGACGCCATCGTCACCGTGATCGACGCCAAGCACTTCTTCGGCCAGCTCGAGCAGGGCAGCGAGGCCGAGCAGCAGGTGGCCTTCGCAGACGTGATCCTGCTCAACAAGACCGACCTGGTGAGCGCCGACGAACTCGCGAAGGTCGAGGACAGGATCCGCGGCATCAACCGCTACGCCCGCATCTTCCACACGCAGAACAGCCAGATCGCGCTCGACGCGATCCTCGACAAGGGCGCGTTCGATCTCGGCCGCATCCTCGAGTTCGAGCCCGACTTCCTGCACAGCGGCCACGACCATCACCACGAGGACGAGGTCCGGAGCCTGTCGATCACGGCCGACCGGCCGGTCGATCCCGACAGGTTCCAGAAGTGGATGGGCGCCCTGCTGCAGATCAAGGGCGGCGACATCTTCCGCAGCAAGGGCATCCTCGCCATCGACGGCGCGCCGCGCCGCTACGTCTACCAGGGCGTCCACATGATGATGGACAGCGACTGGGGCACGCCGTGGAAGGACGGCGAGAAGCGGTCGAGCAAGCTGGTCTTCATCGGCCGCAACCTCGACGGCGACAATCTCCAACGCGGCTTCGACGACTGCCTGAAGTAATCACGTGAAGATCGATCTCGCCAACCCGGCCTGGCAGCAGACTCTGCCGCCCGCTCGTTCCCTCGCCAGCGACGCTCCGGTCGCCGCCTGCGCCTTCAATCGCGACGGCACGACCGTCGCCTTCGCGCTGGGCGATGGCTGCATCCGTCTCCTGCCCGCGGACATCAAGGCGGCCGTGCCCAATGCGGCTCCTCCGCTGCACAAGGGTGTCGTGCTCTCGCTGGTCGGCGATCCGGCGGGCGACGGCTTCGTGAGCGGTGGCGACGATGGCCGCGTGCTGCGCCTCGCCGGCGACGGCACGGCAACCGAACTGCTGGCGCAGAAGGGCAAGTGGTTCGAGCATCTCGTCGCCCACAAGACGGGCGCGGTCGCCGCCTCGGCGGGCAAGACCATGTTCCTGTTCCGCGACGGTGAGGTCCGCGAGTTCGGTCCGCATCCCAGCACGGTGGCCGGGCTCGACTTCAGCAAGGATGGCAGCCGGGTCGCCTGCGCGCATTACGGCGGTATCACCGTGTGGAGCCTGAGCAAGGACGTCGCCCTGCCGCCGCGCCGCTTCGCCTGGCAGGGCAGCCACGTGGCGCTGCGCTGGAGCACCGACGGCAAGTTCATCGCCACCGGCACGCAGGAGAATGACATCCACGTCTGGCGCGTGGCGCAGGCCACCGACATGCGCATGCAGGGCTATCCCGCCAAGGTGAGGTCGCTGTCGTGGACCGCCGACGCGCGCTTCCTCTACACCTCCTCGCAGCCGGTCTTCACCGCCTGGCCGTTTGCCGGCAAGGGCCCCGAAGGCAAGCCGCCGCTGCAGTTCGGCGACGAAGGCGCCGGCCTCATGACCGTGGTCGCCGCCCACCCGTCTGCAGAGTTCGTGGCCGGCGGCTACGATTCGGGAGAGCTGCAACTCGGCGACATCAGGACCAAACGCTCGGTGGTGCTGAAGATGGCCGATGGCTCGGCCATCACCTGCCTCGCCTGGTCGCCTGACGGCTTCAGGCTCGCCGTCGGCAACGACCGCGGCGATCTGCTGACGGTCGATCTGCGACGCTGAGTTACCCCCGCCGCACCAGCACGCGGTGACAAATGAGGCAGAGGATGCCCGCGATGCCCATCGCGGTCGTCATCGGTGCGATGGTGCCATCGAAGGTCTGCCCGACGATGGCGCCGAAGATCGCGCCGGACCCGAACGTCATGACGCCCATCAGCGACGACGCCGTGCCCGCCATGTGCGGGTAGTGCTGCATCGCCATCGCCGTCGAATTCGGCGCGATCAGGCTCAGCGTCGCGATCTGGAAGACCATGCAAACCAGGAAGGGCCACAGGCCGATCGTGCCGTAGCGTGCCTCGATCCAGCCCATGACCATCGCCGCCGCGCCGGACACGGCCGGAACGATCACCGCGACGCGCAGGATGCGCCCGGCGCCCAGGAGGCGCACGAAGCGCGCATTGAACAGGCTGCCGATGGTCATGAAAATCACCATGCCGCCGAACACCACGCCGTAGAGGCGGGGTGAAATCCCATAGCGCTCGATGAAGACGAACGGCGATCCCGAGATGTACGAGAACAGGGCGGCGAACATGAAGGACGAGGTCAGGGCGTAGCCCATGAAGGTGCGCGTGCCAAGCAACTCGCCGAACCGCTTCAGGATCTGGGTGAAGACCAGCGGCTGGCGATACTCCGGCTTCAGCGTCTCGGGCAGCTGGAACCATGCGACCACGAAGGCAATCACACCGGCGCCTGCCAGCACCCAGAAGATGGCGCGCCAACCGGCAAACCACATCACCTGGCCACCGATCACCGGTGCCAGCATCGGTGCAATGGAGGTGCAGGCCATCATGAGCGACATGGCGCGCGCGGCGTGATCCTTTTCAGCAAGGTCGCGTACCATCGTGCGCGCCAGCACGACGCCGCCGCAGGCGGCGAGGCCCTGCAGGAAGCGCAAGGCGATGAGATGGCCCGCCGCGGCAGCAAACGCACACCCGATACTCGTCAGCACGTAGACGAACAGGCCGATCAGAATGACCGGGCGGCGGCCGAACCGGTCTCCCGCGGGGCCATAGAAGACCTGCCCCACGCCGAAGGCGATCATGAAGGCCGACAGGGTGAGCTGGATGTCGCCGGCCGAGGATTGGAGATCGACCGCGATCACCGGCAGGGCCGGCAGGTACATGTCGATCGAAAGCGGGGTGAAGGCCGACAACAGCGCGAGCACCGCGAGGAGGAGCGGCGACAAGGTCGGACGAGTTGTGGTGTTCATTGCGCGGTGGCTCTACAGGCATCCATGGCATCTCGCCATGCTATAAGCGGACCATGACATCGCTGCCTGACCTGTCAGAAACGCAGATCCGCCGCTACGCGCGACATATCGTGCTGGCGGAGATCGGTGGCGTCGGCCAGTCGAAGCTGATCGCGGCGAAAGTGCTGGTCGTCGGCGCCGGCGGCCTGGGCGCACCCCTCCTGCAGTATCTCGCCGCGGCCGGTATCGGCACGCTGGGTGTGATCGACCATGACACGGTCGATCTTTCGAACCTGCAGCGACAGGTGATTCACCGTACCTCCGACGTGGGTGTTTCCAAGGTCGAAAGCGCACGCCGCGCGCTGCAAGAGATCAATCCGGAAGTGCGCGTGCAGACCCACGACGAACGCCTGACGGCGGAGAATGCCCGGCGTGTCATCGAGGGCTATGACCTGGTGGCCGACGGCAGCGACAACTTCGCCACGCGCTATCTGCTGAACGACGTCTGCTTCAGTCTGCGCAAGACGCTGGTCTCGGCGGCGATCCTGCGCTTCGACGGCCAGATCTCGACCTACAAGGCGTGGCAGGGCGCGGGACATCCCTGCCTGCGCTGCCTCTTCCCCGAAGCGCCATCGGAAGACGCCGTGCCGAGCTGCGCACAGGCCGGCGTTCTGGGGGCGCTGGCCGGCACCCTGGGCACGCTGCAAGCCACCGAAATCGTGAAGGAGATCCTGGGCGTCGGGCGCTCGCTCTCGGGATCGCTCCTGATGTACGACGCGCTCAACGCCTCCTTCGAGACGCTGGCGGTCACCAAGCGACCCGGGTGCCCGACCTGCGGCGCGGGAGCGGCCCCGTGAGCAACGGCGGCCTTTCGGTCATCCTGCGCTCCGACGATTACGAGAGCGCCCACTACGGGCTGGCCCTCGCGGCCGCCGCGCTGGCCGTCAACAAGCCGGCCGTCCTGTTCTTCACCATGGGCGGCATCCGCGCCCTGCAAGGCTCTCCGCCGGCGCTGCGCGACTGGGAACGCGACGCGAGCAACCGTGCGCGCGGGATCGGCGACTTCGAGACGCTGCTGCAGGCCTGCGTCGAGCTTGGCGCGCGCCTGATCGTGTGCGAAATGGGCCTGCGGTCGCTCGACATCGATCGCGCGAGCCTGCGGGCCGACGTGCCGTTCACGGTCGCCGGCATCGTGACCTTGCTGGAAGAGACCAAGCCGGGCATGCACCTGGTTTCACTGTGACCTTGTTGGAGATTTCATGACATCCGCCCCCTTCGACGTGCTGGGAATCGGCAACGCTATCGTCGACGTCATCTCGCGCTCTGACGACGCCTTCCTCGGCAAGCACGGCCTGGTGAAGGGCAGCATGATGCTGATCGACGAGGCGCGCGCCGAGCAGCTCTATGCGGGCATGGGCCCCGGCATCGAGGTGTCCGGCGGCTCCTGCGGCAACACGATGGCCGGGATCGCCTCGTTCGGCGGCACCGGCGCCTATATCGGCAAGGTTCGCGACGACCAGCTCGGCAAGGTGTTCGGCCACGACCTCAAGGCGACGGGTGTGTCGTTCGAGACTCCGGCCGCGACCGACGGACCGGCGACCGCGCGCTGCCTGATCCTGGTGACGCCCGACGCGCAGCGGACGATGAACACCTATCTGGGTGCCTGCACCGGTCTCGGCCCGGCAGACATCGACGCCAAACTCGTCGCCTCGGCCCAGGTCACCTATGTCGAGGGCTATCTGTGGGACGCGCCGGCCGCCAAGCAGGCGGTGCTCAAGGCCTTCGACGCCGCCCGCGCCGCCGACCGCAAGGTCTCGATCACGCTGTCGGATTCCTTCTGCGTCCATCGCTACCGCGACGAGTTCCGCGACCTGATCCGCAACAAGGTCGACATCCTGTTCGGCAACGAGGCCGAGATCAAAGCGCTCTACGAGGTCGAGACCTTCGAACAGGCGATCGCGGAAGCACGCAAGGAAGCCAAGATCGCCGCCCTCACGCGCAGCGAGAAGGGCTCGGTCGTGATCAAGGGCGACGAGACCTACGAGGTCCCGGCGGCCCCGGTCTCGAAGGTCGTGGACACGACCGGCGCCGGCGATCTCTACGCCGCGGGCTTCCTGTTCGGCTTCACCCACGGCAAGCCGCTGGCCGAATGCGCGCGCCTGGGCGGCATCGCCGCCGCCGAGGTGATCTCCCATGTCGGCGCCCGGCCGGAGCTGGCGCTGAAGGGCCTGATTTGAGCGCTGACGCTCCGGCGAGGGGATGGCGGGAGTCGCTCGCGACCTACCGCCATCCGCGCGTCGTCCAGTTCCTGTTTCTCGGCTTCTCGGCCGGGCTGCCCTTCCTGTTGGTCTTCTCGACGCTGTCGGCGTGGCTGCGCGAGTACGGCATCAGCCGCACCGCGATCGGCTTCGTCAGCTGGATCGGCATCACCTACTCGTTCAAGTTCGTCTGGTCGCCGGTCGTCGATCGCGTCCCCCTGCCGCTGCTGACCCGATGGCTGGGGCGACGGCGCTCGTGGATGCTGCTGGCCCAGAGCGGGATTGCGGGCGGCCTGCTCGCCATGGCGTTCTGCGACCCGCGCACCGACCTGTGGTGGATGGTCGTGTTCGCGCTTGTCGTTGCCTTCTCCTCGGCCACGCAGGACATCGCGCTCGATGCCTGCCGCATCGAAGCGACCGATGCCAGCCTGCAGGGCGCGACCGCCGCGACCTACCAGCTCGGCTACCGCATCGCCGTCCTCGCCGCCGGCGCGGGCGCTCTCTATGTGGCGCAGTTCGTCTCGTGGACGGCGGCCTACCAGACGATGGCGGCGCTTGGCCTCGTCGGCATCGTGACGACCCTCCTGATCTCTGAGCCGGAGCGGCGCACCAACGCCGGGACGACCGAGCTCGAAGGCAAGGTCGCCGCTTTCGCCGCGGGTCTCGGGAGCATGCCCGGCTGGGTCCGCAAGGCGCTGATCTTCGTCTACGGCGCCATCGTCTGCCCGTTCGTCGATTTCTTCGCGCGCTTCCGCTGGATGGCTGTCCTGCTGCTGCTGTTCATCGGCCTGTTCAGGCTGTCAGACATCGCCATGGGCGTCATGGCCAACCCGTTCTACATCGACATGGGCTTCAGCAAGGATCAGATCGCCGACGTCTCCAAGATCTACGGCTTCGTCATGACGATCCTCGGTGCGCTGCTGGGCGGGGCGCTGGTGTTCCGCGTCGGCGCGGCGCGGCTGCTGATGCCGGCGGTGTTCCTGATCGCGGCGAGCAATCTCACCTTCTCGTGGCTGGCCTGGGCGGGCGTGCCCGACCTGAGGATTCTCACGGTCGCCATCAGCATCGACAATCTGGTGGGCGGCATGTCCGGTTCGATCTTCATCGCCTTCCTGTCGGGACTGACCAACACGGCCTACACGGCGACGCAATACGCGCTCTTCACCTCGATCATGACCCTGCCCGGCAAGCTGCTCGGCGGATCCTCAGGGTGGGTCGTGGACCGGCTGCAGGAAGAATTCACCACCACCCACAAGTTCGGTGGCTACGCGATCTTCTTCGTCTACACCGCGCTGCTCGGCCTGCCCGCGCTGGTACTGGCGGCGATCGTGCGCCGTCACTTCGAAAAAGAAACCCCTCCTTCCTGACGGAAGGAGGGGTCAGTGGGTCGGCTGCGGTATTCGTCCCGAGCCGGGGAACCGGCCCGTTCCGGGGAGCGGGGCGTGGGATGCCTGCAAGGAACGGGCGAAGCCTGTCTAGGCCCCCGACGCTACAAAACCGTTACTGGGCGTGTGGAAAACCCGGCGGCACAACTTGCGGCTTACGACAACGTGAAGGATCAGCCCGGCGTCGAATCGAGGGCGTAGCCGGCGGCACGAACCGTGCGGATCACGTCGGCATGGTTGTCGCCGTTGAGCGCGATCCGCAGGCGACGGATATGGACGTCGACGGTGCGGGCCTCGACATAGACATCCTTGCCCCACACGGAGTCGAGCAGCTGCTCGCGCGAGAAAACGCGGCCGGGATGTTCCATGAAGTGCCGCAGCAGGCGGAACTCGGTCGGACCGAGATGGAGCGGCTTGCCGCCGCGCGTCACGCGATGCGCCACCAGGTCCATGACGATGTCGGCATAGGACAGCGCCTCGTCGGCCAGTGCGGGGCGGATGCGCCGCAGCACTGCGCGGATTCGCGCCACCAGCTCGGTGGGCGAGAAAGGCTTGGGCACATAATCGTCGGCTCCGGCGTCGAGGCCGCGCACGCGATCGCCTTCCTCCCCGCGCGCCGTCAGCATGATGATCGGCACGTTGGCGGTCGCGGTCTGGCGGCGAAGCTGGCGGCAGACCTCGATGCCCGACATCAGCGGCAGCATCCAGTCGAGCAGGATGAGATCGGGCACGTCCTCCTGGACGGAGCGCAGCGCTTCTTCGCCATCGTAGGCGACGGCGACCTTGAAGCCAGATTGTTCGAGATTATAGCGCAGCAGCTCGACCAGGGCCGTCTCGTCCTCGACGATGAGCACGTGCGGCTTCATCGACGAGGTTTGCGCGTCGCGGCGCGAGGGGCTGGTGGCGGTCATGCTCACGGCGCGGTCCCCGCCGGGGCGTCCGGCGTGGCGTAGATCGCAGCACTTCCCTTCGGCCGGGCCTCGTCGAACCCATGGCCGGTGGAGCGGAAGCTCACCAGTTCGGCGATGTTGGTGACATGGTCGCCGGCGCGCTCGATGTTCTTGGCCATGAACATGAG